>JAXJRB010000024.1:0-17558 GCA_036310845.1 Lachnospiraceae bacterium
ATCAAAGAGATAAGGAAGAGAAACAACGTTAAAGCGAGGATCAAAAGCAGAGTAGATTAAGTTACTATGCATAGAAATCTGAACCGGGTCACCGTTCATAAGAGCCTGAATACCTTCAGACTGGTTACCGTTGGTTAACTGATCGGCAGCATAGACATTGACAGTTACTTTACCGCCGGTCGCTTTGTTCATAAGCTCGGCAAACTTACGGCCGCCTTCAGCCCATGTACTGGTTTCTGTGGTAGAGCAGGTGAAATTCCATGTCTGCTCTTCCCAGTTGAGATTGCTGTAATCACCGATTTCGCTATAAGATGCAACCTCTGCGGCATCAGATAACGCAGAAGAGGAAGCGTCTGCTGCCTGTGCTACGGTACCGCTATAAGAATCTCCTGAGATAAGCTTAGGCAGGAAGGTTGAAACAGACGGAACATATGTAACGAGTAATAAAACAGCAACAGATGCGGCTATCATAGGCATAACAGCCTTGGAAATCTGTGAAATAGTAACCTGTAAGCCATCCTTAATCTTTACAGAGATAGCAACGAAAAGGTTTACACCAACAGGAGGTGTTACCTGACCGATGGCAAGGTTAACGGTTGCAACAATACCGAAGGCAATAACATCATAACCGAGAGACTTACATACAGGAAGCATAATCGGAATAAAGATGTACATAGCAGAGTTTGCATCAATGAAGCATCCTGCGATTAAGAAAATAATATTAACGATTAATAAGAATACAAACTGGTTGGTAGAAATCTTACCAAGTAATGCAGAAGCAGCCTGTGCAACACCAAACTGTGTACATACAAATGAGAATAAGGAAGCACATGCTACGATAATCATGATACCGCCGGTAGTTTTTGCAGAATCAATGATGATGTTCCACATATCCTTTAAGGAAACTTCCTTATAGACAAACATACCAACAAACAGACCGTAAACTACGGATACGGCAGCAGCCTCTGTCGGTGTAAAGATACCTCCGTAGATACCACCGAGGATGATAACCGGCATAAGTAATCCCCAGAAAGCGTCCTTAAAAGCATCCCAACGTTCTTTTGCGCTGGATTTTTCCTGAGTAGACTCAATGCCCTGCTTGCGAACCTCAATCATAACAACAGCAACAAGTGCTACACCCATTAAGATACCCGGTACAATACCTGCAGTGAACATATCTGCAATGGATACACCAGTAATGGATGCATATACAACGAATGCGATACTAGGCGGAATAACAATAGCAATAGAGCTTGCAGTCGCCATCAATGCAGATGAGAATGCGGCTGTAAAGCCACCTTGTGTAATCATAGCCGGAATCAATACGCAGCCAAGAGCTGCTACGGTAGCAGGACCTGAACCGGAGATGGCACCGAAGAAGCAGGCTACGATAACACATACGATAGCCATACCACCGCGACGATGTCCGACACAGGTGTCAACAAAGCGGATTAAACGCTTGGAAATACCTGCTTTTGCCATAATGTTACCTGATAATACAAAGAACGGAATTGCTAAGAGCAGGAATTTACTGATACCGGAATACATATTGGTAGCAACAATTGTTAAATCTGTACCGGAATATAAAATCGCACAGATAGAAGATAAACCAAGACTGATACCAATAGGTATACCAATAATTAAAAAGATAAAGAAGGCGATAAATAAAATAGCAGCTATCATTTTGTTACCTCCTTTTCCTTTGCACAATAATCAACAAGATACTCAATGGAGTGCAGAATCATACAAGCTGCACCAATTGGAACGAATGACCAGAAAATCCATTCAGGCCAGTTCAACACGAAGGTTCTCTTACCGTTTTCCATCTGGGTAATAACCTTGTCTAAGCCATAGACAAATAATACCGTTGTGAAGAAAACACAAAGAGCGGTGTTAATAAATAAAATGATTTTATGTGCCTTTTTTGAAAGTTTTTCTGTGAATATGGTTAGATTAACCAGTTCACCTTCGCGACAAGCAAGCGCAGCTGCGATTAATGTAATTAATACAAAGACAGCTACAACAAGTTCCTCGGTAAAGGACCATGACTGGTGAATAACCTTACGGGAAAATACATTTCCTACGGTCAGCACTAAGATAAGTAATGTGGATAACAACAGAATAACCTTTTCAATTAAGGCGATGATATCCATAATTTTTTTGTAGGCTTTCATACCTAATGCCCCTCCTTCAATATAAATATATCACATAAGAAGTTTACATAATATTTAGAAATTGGTCAATTGCTCTTGCTGAATTATGTGAAAACAAGTCGAATACTTGTTACTGTTCACACAGTACTTAGTATTTATTGCTAAGTGCGTAAGAAAGTGTAGTTTAGTTAAGTTAAAATCTATTTGCGAAGCAAATTTAGGATGGATTTTTGCGCGTTACTAGAACGGAGTGAACAGTAACGAATAATTGTTTATGCTGTAACAAAATAATGAGTTTTTGAAAATGTGTAAAAAATAATTACCAAAAATGGCAATACAAATTTATTGTCAGCACACAAAATAGTGCCAAATAAATTGACAATTCATCTTAATATATAATAAAATAAATTTATATTAGTGAATTTGCTGTGTAAAGGAGAAAATTTCATGGGGAAAAAGTTTAATGAAAAGTTTAAAAATTGGCCAATTAAGAAAAAATTGACAGTATCTCATGGTAGTATTATTGTTATGACTTTTGTGTTAATTGTAATTTTATTGCTGGGGCTGAAAGTGATAGCAGGAAGTGTGGTAGCTTTGTTGGAAGGACCTACTACCAGCTCTTATTATGTGGGAGATATTCGAGTAGGCCTTGCAGATAACCAAAGATGTGTGAATCGTGCCATTGCGATTGGTGAAAATGTCGTTGCAGAAGAAGAGGCAAAGTTAGAAGCTAATTTTGTGATGATGAAAGAAGCACATGACATTATTGAGAAAACGTTATTGACGAAACAGAGTAAAGCAACTTTGAATGAAATATGGAAAGCATTAGAACAAGAACAGGAATATCGTATAGAATTGGTTGCATTGATGAAAAAGAAAGATTTTGATGAGGTTAATACTTATGATGAGACTTATTACACACCTCTCTTGAAAAGTATAGAAGTTCTTGCAGATAGGTTGGATGAAGAAATATATGCAGAAGGTGAAGCATATGCTAAGAAATCTACGGCGGTAGCAACAATTATGATACTGCTTGGTTTTGCGATGCTAGGAGCAGTAATTGCCTATGCAATAAATATTACAAGAAAGGCAACGGTTGGTATTGTAGATCCTGTGAAACAATTGGAAGAAGCATCTAAGAGCTTATATGCAGGAGATATGTCAGCATCTAAGAATATTACTTATTATTCTGAGGACGAGCTTGGCGTACTGGCAGACAGTTTAAGGGGTAGTATGGACACCTTAAAGGACTGGGTACAAGAGATTTCGCAGACATTGTCAGAAATAGCACAAGGAGATTTGACGAAACCATTTACAGAAATTTCGGATTTTCGTGGAGATTTCAGGAGTATTAAGAAATCATTTGTGTTGATTCTGGAAAGCTTTAATAAGACATTATCGACTATTTTGGAGTCTGTACAACAGGTAGATGTTGGTTCTGATGAGATAGCAAAGTCTTCTACAGAATTAGCAAATGGAACTACAGATCAGGCTAGTGCAGTAGAAGAGCTGACAGCGACCATTGAAACGGTTGCGCAAGCTGCAAAGGAAAGTGCAAAGCAGACAGATGATGCGTATAATGCAGTGATGAATGCAGTAGAAGATGCACAAAAGGATAGAGAACAGGTTGCGTTGCTTCAGGCAGAGATGCAGAAAATTAAAGATATTTCAGGAGAAATTCAAAATATTATTGTTACCATTGAAGACATTGCTTCCCAGACAAGTCTTCTTTCTTTGAATGCTTCGATTGAGGCGGCAAGAGCAGGAGAGGCAGGGCGTGGATTTGCAGTTGTAGCCGAACAGATTGGCAAGCTGGCGCAGGATAGTGCTCAAGCAACAGTTAGTACAAGGGAATTGATTGATGCTACCGTTCGAGAAATTGATAATGGTAATGAAATTACCCTTACAACGGTAGAAGCTTTTGAAAAGATTATTGATGAGTTAAATAGTTTTGCAGAAATGACCAATGTGGTAAAAGAAAGTTCTACAGGAGCAGCTGATGCAATGCAGGAAATCGAGAATGGCATTGAACAGATTTCTGGTGTTACACAAATGAATGCAGCAGCTTCGGAGGAGAGCGCAGCTGTTGCAGAAGAGCTGGCAGCGAAAGCAACAGAACTTGATAGTCTGGTAAGAAAATTTAAGTTATTTGGATAAACAATAATTTATTACAAGAAAAGGAGAGCATGAAAAGAAATGTTCTCCTTTTTGGATAAAATAGTAAAATGCTGGTACGCACTATTTGGGTAGCGGGTGTGTTGAAATAGCAAGTGAATAATACTAAAATAGAAATGTAGCATAAAAAGCAAAAAAGGGAGTGGTAAGAAAATGAAAAGGTGGAAAAAGGTATTAGCTTTGATACTCGTAGTAAATGTGTTGAGTGGATGTGCGATGCAAGAGCTTTTACAGGTGACAAATGAAGAAAATAGTATGGAAGAGAGTGAGACAAAAGAAACTATCACAGAGGCAGAAATAGAAGAAGATTTGCATAGCGTAGAATCGGAAAAATTATCTAAGGAAAAGAAAAGTATTCATGAGCAAATTGCAGATAGAATCGGAAAAACGACACAAGCGTCAATGGAGACAAGACCACTACTCATAGAGCGTGTAAGTGAGACTAAAGTAGCTGACATTACACCATGTGTAACGCCATATACGATAGAGGCGGGGCTTGGTAATGTAGAAAATACATGGCAGTTTTACCTTACGGATGAAGAAAAGAAAAAAATTGAGCAAAATGGTTTTGTGGTATCAGGAAATGGTGGTAGTGAGTTCTTTGAAATCTACGAACAAAACCGTTATGAATTAATTCCAAATTTTATTACCGTAGATTCGCTGATGCATACATATCATTTGTATTTTAGTCATCTGTTGAAAAATATTGAGAAAAATTATTTGGCAGCCAATCTTACCGATTTAAGTGCATATATGCTTGATACTTCAAAGCTTCAGTATGAGGAACTAAAGGGAAGTGAGTGGGAGAGAGCAGCAAAACGTAATGTTGCTTTTTTTACAATAGGTGCAAAGCTAGTGGATGATAAGGTAACGGTGAGTGAGGATGTGCAGGACATTGTTGCTACAGAGTTGGACAGAATAAAAAAAGCGGACGGTATCTATCAGTCGGGAATTACGAATGATAACGAAGATTATACACAATATATTCCAAGAGGATATTATGAAGGCGACCAGAAACTGGAGCAGTATTTTAGAGCAATGATGTGGTATGGAAGAATCCATTTTATACAGTCTACGGAGGATTTAGACAGGAGTGCATTTCTGATTACAAAAGCTCTTTCAGAGGATGAAGAAGCTTATCGTTTATGGGAAGGTATTTATGCTGTAACATCTTTTTTTTCAGGAGCAAGTGATGATAATGGAGTATGTGAATATGCACCTGTAATAAAGGAAGTGTATGGAGAAAAAGCAACAATGGCAGATTTACCAGGAAGTGAGAAGAAATTCAAACAATTCCACAAAATGACTGCAACGCTAGCTACACCTCAGATTAATTCGATTCCGGTTGCAGACGGAGAAAGCAATGTTATTCAGGGATTTCGTTTTATGGGACAGCGATTTAGCATGGATGCAACAGTGATGCAGAAGCTGGTATATAGCAACGTAGGAGCAAATAGTCAGGGTGAAAAGCGTATGCTTCCTGATATATTGGATGTTCCTGCAGCACTTGGAAGTAATATGGCACTTAACATATTAGAGGAAGAAGGGGCCATGGATTATGAAGGATATTCAGAAAATATGGAGCTTTTAAAAGAGGGATTGTCACAAGAGAATGAGACTTTGTGGTCAGCATCTCTTTATGCAGGTTGGTTGAATACCTTAAGACCTTTACTTACTGTAAAGGGTGAAGGATATCCGATGTTTATGCAAAATGAAGAATGGGTAAAGAAGGATTTAGAATGTTTTGCAGGAAGCTTTGCGGAGCTAAAGCATGATACCATATTATATTCGAAACAGGTTATGGCAGAAATGGGGGGCGGTTATGAGGAAGAACCGGATTTTAGAGGCTATGTACAGCCTGAGCCAATAGTTTATGAACGTTTTGTTACTCTTTCTGATATGACAGCTCAGGGATTAGAGGAATATGGTATGTTAAGTGATTCTGATGCGGAGAATCTGAAGCGTTTATCGCAGATGGCAAATCAGATGCTAACCATTTCTATAAAGGAACTTCAAAATGAAGTACTAACAGAGGAGGAGTATACCTTTATCGAATGCTATGGTGGTGATATCGAACATTTTTGGTATGAAGCGGTAAAAGATAATAGTGATTCGGAATATATTTACTGTGAAGACTTTCCAGCAGCGATTATTGCAGATATTGCAACAGATCCAAATGGCACAGTGCTGGAAGTAGGAACAGGAATTCCATCAACTATTTATGTAGTGGTACAGGTGAATGGTAAGATAAAATTGGCATCTGGTAGTGTATACTCCTTCTATCAGTTTGAATGGCCGATGGATGACAGACTTACCGATTCAAAATGGCGCCAAATGATGGGATGGCAGGCAGATGAAAACGGAAATTACAATTGGAATAAGTCCATTGATAGACCGGAATGGACAAAGAGCTATCGGTATCAGTATGAATGGGAATAGATTAGATAAGAAGATGAGTGTGGTTTTGGTAGCAGGAATTTTGCTTGCCTGTGTATGTGCTTTGGCTATTCTATTATGGAAAAACGGAGCATTTCTGCCACAGTGGATTTCGTGGGAAAATAGGACGATTTTGGACCATGTGCAAGCATATCAGGTGGTTCTTAAAAAGAAAAAGGCTCGGGTGATTCAAAATGATGAAGTAATTTGGGAATCGCCCGAAAATATAAAGGTACAAGATGTTGTACTGTGTGATATAGATCGTGATATGCAGAAGGAATTGATTGTACTTTGTTGGAAGGTAGGGCGTTATGGAAAGCGTATGCCTTTTTGGATAGCAGAGGATGAAAAAAGCTGGTCACAGCATCTGTTTGTGTATAAATATCACGAGAAGGAGATTCGCCCCAAATGGATGTCCTCGTATATTGGACAGGATGTAGCTAAGATGCAAGACAATGGAAAGGAAACACCTTATACACGGCTATGGCTGACTGATTTAAAGGGAAATACGAGCAGTTGGATGTGGGATTCATGGGGATTTGTCAAGGAAGAAAGCGAAATTTCTTTTGTGGCTTTGGGTGACAATATAATCCATGAGCCAATATATCGGTATGGCTTGCAACAGGAGGAAGGATTTTCATTCTTATATCAAAATATAAAAAATATAGTAAGTGACGCAGATGTCAGTATTATTAATCAGGAAACACCTTTGACAGAAAATCCGGCTATGTATGGAGACTATCCACGTTTTGGGACACCAGTAGAAGTAGGAGAGGCCATAGTGGAGGCGGGATTTGATGTGGTAACTTGTGCAACGAATCATGCATTAGATAGAGGGGGCGAGGGAGCTGATTTTACAAAAAGTTTCTTTGAAAAAAATGGAATAACCTGCCTCGGAATTCAAACTCAGAATGAAATGGAGTATCAACCATATAAGATTATTGCAAGAAATGGAGTGAAGTTCGCACTATTAAACTATACCTATGGAACAAATGGAATAGAAGCTTCAGCTTCGAATCCTTATGTGGTTCATAGGTTGGGCAATAAAGAACAGATTTGCTATGATATAGAAATGGCAAAGTCAGAAGCAGATTTTGTGATTGTTTTTGTTCATTGGGGAACAGAAAATTCCGAAGAAATAAGTGATTTTCAACAGAAATGGGCGCAGATTTTTCTGGATAGTAAGGTAGATGTTGTGATTGGGACACATCCACATGTGTTACAGTCATATGAGATTATGACCGATAATGGTGGTCATAGAATGTTAGTGTATTATTCATTAGGAAATTACATCAGCGCCCAGTCAGAGAAGGTATGTATCAAGGGTGGAATGGCAAAGTTCTCGATAGGTTTAACCAAAGAAGGCTATCAGATTACAGAATATGACTTGCAACCATTAGAGATTGCGTGGCATAATGGTGGTAAATATGTAGTAACCATACAGGAGGAAATGAGCAAATGAGAATTGCAGTAACATATGAAGATGGACAGATTTTTCAGCACTTTGGACATACCCAGCAGTTTAAGGTGTATGATGTAGAAGATGGTAAGGTAGTAGCAAGTGAGATTGTTGATACCAATGGAAGCGGCCATGGAGCATTGGCAGGATTTTTATTTAATGGACAGGTTGAAGTATTGATTTGTGGTGGTATTGGTGGAGGTGCACAAATGGCACTTGCACAGGCTGGAATCAAGCTTTATGGTGGTGTGTCAGGTAATGCAGATGCAGCGGTAGAGGCACTTTTAAAGAATGAGCTGGCTTACAATCCTAATGTAATGTGTAATCATCATGGAGAAGAACATCACGGTAACTGTGGAAGCCATGGTTGTGGTGAACATAGTTGTGGAAATCACTAAAGGAAAGAGAACTGGAAGTGTTATAGCTTTTGGTTCTCTTTTCCTTCTTTATATGTGCATTCATTAGGTGTAAGAAAGGATGGGGAGTATGAAGAAACATTATAGTAAGCTGTGGATATTATTTAAGTCTATGTTTGTGCTTAGTATGTGCACCTTCGGTGGTGGTTTTGTTATCGTTTCTCTAATGAAAAAGAGATTTGTAGAAGAATTGAAATGGATAGAAGAGGAAGAGATGTTAGATGTAACAGCGATTACCCAGTCTGCACCTGGGCCGCTTATGACCAATGCAGCTGTTATTGTGGGATATCGAATAGCAGGTATTGTGGGAGCGTTGACAGCAATAGCAGGGAGTATACTTCCACCGATGATTATCATTTCGATAATCTCGATTTTTTATGAGCAGTTTTGTACAAATTCTTATGTTGCTATGGCGTTGCAGGTGATGAGAGCAGGAGTAGCAGCTGTAATTTTTGATGTAGTATGGAAGCTTGCCGGAAATGTGTGGAACACAAAAAGAGCATTGTACATAGCAATGATGGTGATTGCCTTTGTTGCCACCTTTTTCTTTGATATAAGTGCCATGTTGATTATTTTTACTTGTCTTGGCATAGGATTGCTTGACTTAGTCTTTTGTGTGAAAAAAGGCAAAGAGGAGGTGGTATAATGTTGTTATTTAAGCTATTTTTTGCCTTTATGCAGATAGGGGCATTTAGTGTTGGAGGTGGCTACGCAGCGATTCCATTGATTCAAGAGCAGATTGTAAACATTCATGGGCTGATGACCATGGAAGAATTTTCAGATTTAATAACTGTGGCAGAAATGACACCGGGACCAATTCTCATTAACGCTGCAACCTTTGTAGGAATGCGTGTTGCAGGAGTTCCAGGAGTGTTACTTTGCACATTGGGCTGTGTTGTACCATCGTTTTGTATTTGCCTTACATTGACACATTTCTATTATAAATATCGTTCCATGAAAGGCGTACAGATTGTACTTGGTGCACTGCGTCCGGCAGTGGTTGCTTTGATTGCTTCGGCAGGGGCTTCAATTTTACTTCTCGGAGTTTTTCAGACCGGGTTACTCTTGGAGTAGTATAAAAATTAAGAGATAAAAGCGACATCTGTCGCTTTTTTTTTATATAAGCAAGCAGTATAATATTTATATGAGAAAGCGTGTATAACAGGTGTGTAATTAGGAGGAAACAGAATCATGGAACAGAGAGAAAAGATATGTAAACTAACTAATACGGCTTCAGCAAAAGAGATTACTAGAGCGTATTTTGATAGTCTGTTATTGGAAATGCGATTGATGGATAGTGATATTCCGAATACAGAATTTGAACTTTATGGAAGACGTTTTGCAACACCGATTATGACGGCAGCATTGTCTCATCTAGGAACGTTTCATCCGGATATGCCAAATGGTATGGTACAGTATGCACAGGGGGCTGCGAAAGCAAATGCCGTACACTGGATAGGCATGGGAAACGATGAGGAATTCGAAGCGGTTGTAGCTACAGGAGCGGCAACGATTCGCATCGTGAAGCCCTATGCAGATGAAGAAAAAATCTATGGACAAATTCGTTGTGCAGAGCAGGCAGGGGCGATGGCAGTAGGTATGGATATTGACCATATGTTTGATTTGAAAGGCAATCAGGACATTTGTATTGGAGAAACAATGGCAATTAAGTCTTCAAAGGACTTGCAAAGATATATAGAGTCCACGAAGTTGCCTTTTATCATAAAGGGCGTTCTGAGTGTTCACGATGCCATAAAATGTGCTGAAATTGGCGTAAAGGGAATTGTGGTATCGCATCATGGTGGCAGACTTAATTATGCAGTTCCACCACTTTATGTTTTACCTAATATTGTAAAAGCAGTAGGCGATAAGATGCCGATTTTCGTAGATTGTGGAATATGCTCCGGTATGGATGCCTATAAAGCTTTGGCTCTTGGAGCGACTGCGGTTAGTGTAGGAGGGCATTTGATTCCTTATATTTCCAAGGGAGGAGCAGAGGAAGTTTGTAATCGCATACAGGAAATGACAGACGAACTTAGAGGAGCAATGGCATATACCGGTGTGAAGTCAATGAAGAGCTTCGACCCTACTGTGATTCATAGAATTTAGGAGGAAACCTTATGAGATTAGGTGGTAATGTTTTTTATCAGGGAACGGATTCCGAAGAGTATGCATTGGCGCATGTAAAGAAGGGATTTGGTGCAGCGCTTTGTCCAGACTGGATATCACTAGAGAAAACGAGTGAATTACAGAGCTTTAAAAAGGCTATGAAAAAGCATGATATCAAGATTGCTGAAGTAGGAGCATGGTGTAATCCACTGAGTTCAGATAAAGAGGAAGCAAAGAAGAATATACAATATGTGATAGAGAGATTGCAGTTAGCAGAAGAGCTGGAAGCTTCAACCTGTGTAAATATTCTCGGAACAAAGCAGACTGCAAATTGGTTTGGACCTCATGCAGATTGTTATAGTGAGAGCTTTTTTGAGGAAGCGGTAGCTGTGAGTCAACATATTATTGATAGTGTAAAGCCGGAACATACGAAGCTTTCTTTTGAAATGATGCCATATTGTTTCTTAGATTCACCAGAGGAATATTTGCGCTTTTTAAAAGCAGTAAATCGTAAGCAGGCAGGAGTACATTTGGACATTTGTAATACCATGAACCATCCGAGAAGATTCTATAAAAATGGAGAGTTTATAGCGGAAACCTTTGGTTTACTTCACAAAGATATTGTGACAATGCATTTAAAGGACATCGCAATGAACGAAGATTCGCTCACAGTAGCATTTGAAGAGGTTTTACTTGGAACCGGGGGAATGGATTATATAGTTTTAATGAAAGAAATTGCAAAGCTGCCGCAAGACACCCCGGCAATGTTAGAACACTTGCATACAGAAGCAGAGTATGATATGGCAGCAGAAGCGGCAGTAAAGTTTGCGCAAAGCGTCGGGATGCGCAGAGAAGGCATGGTGTGGGTGAAGTAGTGTGGAATTAAATCCACTCCCAAAATGCAAGACAAGATGCAAAGTAGGCACTCCATGCATACTCATCATGCATGCCATCACCTATTTCATAGTTAATACGGGTTAAGTCATTTGATTTTGCAGATTCAAAAGCGATTTCGGTTGTGTTTTTTGCAAAATCACTGGTAGCGGCAAAGAAATAAATGGGAGTATCCCCAAAGGTATCGGCTGTGATATTTTGGGTGAAGTATGCTCTCATTTTTTGTGGATTTTGATTGTCATAATAGGAATACAGCCCGATAAATCCGTATGTATCAGGATGAGATATACTGGTACAAGTAGCTGCTATGGCACCATAGGAGGAGCCAATGATACCGGTATGTTCTCGTTCGGGTAATGTACGATACTGTTCGTCAATATATGGCTTTAAGGTATTTGAATAAAAATTTCCCGTTTCAAGGGCTTTTCCATTGCCTTGCATAATAGGATTTTGTGTATACAGATTGTATTCTGCGGTACGGTTTTTTAAGGAATCAACCCCTACGACAATAAAACCGTTTGTCTTTTGTTGCGCATAGAGAGAATCAATGAGTTCATCGATTTGCCATTCCTTGTGATAGGTTGCAGTTTCTGCATCAAATAGGTTTTGGCCATCAAACATATAGATGACAGGATAAGAAAGTTCGCTTTGTGCGTAATTAGGTGGTAAATAGATAGTCACTGTACAATTTCTGTCCAGTTCAGGACTATAAAAATCAAAAATAGTTTCTACTGTTCCTTTTGCAGATTCGGAAATATCACTCGTTTTTCCACATCCAATGCTAAGAATAGAAATAAGAATAAGTAATAAAATTGTGAATATCTTGTTCATAAATACCTCCCGTGAATTTGTTTTGAATTAAGGGATTAATCAATGTATTGGTTATATAATCAGTATAATTATTTGTATAAAAAGATAAATGAAAGATTGTCATGATATGTTGTGGGATTATCAATTTAGAGGTATAGATTTTTCCTTAGTCATATTTCATGTTCATACATGACAGTCAATATTAGGTATTATGTAACAGTAGCAGACTAACGTTTATTTATGGAAAGGATTGTATTTGTATTTGCAGAAGTAGTTGCAGAAGTAGTAGAATAGTAGTTGACATAAATAGCAAAGGAGCAAATGGTATCGTGGATATATATACAAAAGAGCATCATGGGTATTTTACATTAGAACTAGGATACTATCAGGGGAATGGATTTGATAGTACAGAAATTAGGAATCTGCGATTTGCCCTATTATCGTTACATGGAGAACAAGGGGAATTCTGGTTAGAAGGGAAAAAGACTTTGTTTGATGGTGATGTAGTTTTGTGTGTGAATGAGCAGGAGTTATTGCAGGTATCAGAAAATGTGCAGGTTAAAGGAATCTTATTTCATCCTGCTGTTATTCATGGCGCATTTGATTTTCAAAATATTCGTACACAGGAAGAGAGCTTTGATATTACACAACAACAAGATTATTATTTCTTGTTTGCATTTTTAAGAACGGAGAATAATAAGGACGCAACTCTTTATCCACCGAGGGATGCAAAAGAGAGAATGGATTTTTTGATGGAATGCTTTTGTGAGCAGATTACGAAGCAGGACAATAACCATTGGGCATGCAAAAGCAGAAGCTTTTTGATGGAGCTTCTTTCCATTTGCAATACGCTTTTAGAAGAAAAGTCAATGATTTATGAGGATGTGCAAGAAAAAGAGATGCAAAAAATCGTGTCATATTTAAAAAGCAATATTAGTAAAAAGATAACAATTGCAGAATTAACCAGAGAATTCCAAATAAATAGAACCGATTTATCCAAGCGATTTTTAGAATATACAGGTGAAACGGTTATGGAATATGTGAAACGAATCAGGATTGATTTTGCGGCAACCATGCTTCGAGACACCAAAATACCATTGATTGATATTATGGAGAGAGTGGGATTTCATGATTATTCTTATTTCTCAAATACATTTAAAAAGAAAAAAGGCATTTCGCCACAGGCGTATCGCAGGAAGTATTGTTGGATGTAGGAGTATAACAATTAGTCCTGCAAATATGGATTTATGTAATCAGGACAAAGGTATTGTTCACTCCAAACCATCATGGTTTGTAATACAGGAATAAAGCTTTCCCCCAATTCGGTCAGAGTGTATTCGACCTTTGGGGGAATTTCTTTGTATATTTCTCTATGAAGAAATCCATCATTTTCTAATTCGCGCAATTGTTTTGTTAATGTAGATTGCGTAATGCCATCTAGACGGCGCAGTAGCTCTCCAAAACGTTGCGTTCTATAAACACAAATATACCATAAAATCAAGATTTTCCATTTTCCACCAATTACAGATTGTAATTTACTCATTGGTACACAACGAGCCAAGGTATTTTCCTGTGTAAATTTGTTTTCCGCCATACTAGTGAGGATTCCTTTCTAAAAACAGTGCTACATGTTATTTCCATAAAGTACAAAAGCTTACTATGATGTAGTAATATAATGAGACCTTAACATAGAAAAATGCAAAATACAATAGTATTAAAAAACGTACTATCCTTAAAAAAAGACAGTACTTGTTGAGAAAACACAGTTAAGATATTCTGCTGTTATCATTAGGAAAGGATAGATATAGCTTATGCATTTTACAGGAACTATCTGGAGACCTCCTTACGAGGCAAGTTCGCTATTATTAGAAGTTACAGCAGGATGTACACATCACAAATGTAAATTTTGTACGTTGTATGAAGATTTACCATTTTCTTTTCGATTAACGCCATTAGAAGATATTGAAGAGGATTTGCAGGAAGCAAAAGAACAATTAACGATTTGGAGAAAAAGGGAAGTGAAGCGTATCTTTTTAACAGGAGCAAATCCATTTGTATTGGAGTATAAACGTTTAGTAACAATTGCAGAGTTGATAAAAAAATCTTTTCCACATATTCAGACGATAGGTTGTTTTGCAAGAATTACGGATATTATATCAAAAACAGACAATGAATTAGTGGAATTGAGAAAAGCAGGATTTGATGGACTTACAATAGGTATGGAAACAGGAGATGATAGCGCATTACAGTTTATGAACAAAGGGTATAAATCGGATGATATTGTCACTCAGTGTAAACGATTGGAAAGAGCAGGGATTTCCTATAATTTTTTCTATTTGACAGGTATTTCAGGAGAAGGAAAGGGAGAAGAAGGAGCAGAAATGACAGCAAACATATGTAACGAATTACACCCAAATCTCATTGGTGCAAATATGTTAACGGTATACCCTCAATCAGAATTGTATGATGAGATACAAAATGGTAATTGGATAGAAGAGAATGAAATAGAGAAATACAAAGAACTTAGAGTACTGATTAGAAAGTTGAAAAATCCGGTTATGTTTGCAGCATTAGGAGCTTCTAATATGATACAGCTTCAAGGAAGACTACCGGAGGATAGAGAAAAGCTGTTAGCAATTATAGATGAAATCATAGAACAAGCAAATGAGAAGGAATTACGAAAGTATCGAAAGAATCTTAGACACTTGTAGAGGAGGTTGACTATTATGCATTTTACAGGAAGAACATGGAGGCCTCCTTATGAGGCTAATTCGTATATTATTCAGTTAACATCAGGATGTACTTACAATAAATGTAGTTTTTGTAATTTGTATCATGATGAACCGTTTTGCCTCTCTCCATTATCTGAATTCGAAGAGGATTTAGGGGAAATTAAAAAGTATCAGCCCAATGCAAGACGCATTTTTTTTACAGGAGCAAATCCATTTGCTTTAAGCTACGAGAAGATAAAACCTTATGTGCTTACCGTTCGAGATTATCTAATAAAATGTCAGACAATCGCTATGTTTTCTAGTATTCGTGACATTAAAAATAAAGAGGTCTGGCAATTACGAAAGCTTCGTGCCATGGGGGTAAATGGGCTTAGTATAGGAGTGGAAAGCGGAGATGATGAAACGTTATTACTTGCAAATAAGGGATATACTTCGCAAGACATTTTAGAGCAGTGCCAGAAACTGGATGAGGCAGGAATAGAATACTATTTTGTTTATATGACAGGGCTTGCAGGTAAAGGAAACGGATATCGAAATGCTATAAATAGTGCAAAGCTGTTTAGCAAGTTAAACCCATATTTTATTCATGTAGATTCGTTAACTCTTTTTAGGGATACAAAGCTATATCAAATGGCTCAAAAAGGAGAATTTATTGAAGCAGGAGAGCAGGAGCGGGTTAAGGAAATGCAACATTTCATTGAAAACTTACAGATTAGAACACATTTATTTGCTAACACAGTATCTAATTTTTATCCGGTAAGCGCCTATTTGCCAAAAGAGCGAGCTAAAGTATTGGATGAATTAGAACAGGTTATAAATACCTTTACAGAAGAGGAGATGCGAACCTATAGAAAAGGACTAAAATCATTAGGTTAAGTACAGTTATGTAAATCACTTATCCAATAAAATGTGTAAGTGGTTTTTGTGTAATATGTACGATATAAAAATGGTTTCTTATGTTTGCTTGCAGTTATGTCATCATTTATTGTATGATAGTAAAAGTGCTTTGCAGGTTATTGGGAAGAAGTAAGTAGTAATATCCAGTCATAGTATTATTTTATAGAAAATGGTAAAAGCTATGTTCGGAAGCACATTTGCAATATATGATATAGGGGTAATTATTCGAGTGTGGAATAATTACATATAAGGAAATAGAAATGGAACCAATTTTTGATAATAGAGATGAAGATACAGAGCGATTAGAACGTCGCTTACAAAGATTAGAACGGATGAGACGTGAGAAGCAGCGTCAGGAAGAAAAGAGACGAATGTTGAAAAGACTTTTGCCATTAGGTGCAGGGGTTGTGGCATTGGTAATCGTACTTGTTATATCAGTTGTGTCTTTGATAAGGAAGCCGAAGGTAAATGAGACACAGATGCAGGCACAGATAGAGACACCTGTGGAACAGTCAGTTGAGGTTATAACGGAAGAGGAATCAGTAGAGGAAGAGATTAGTACAGAGGAAGAAATTCCTCAAAATTATGAATTTGTATCAACTTCTGAGACTGCAACCATTTATAGTGAAGAAGTAATTAGTTCTCATGCAATTTTGGTAGATGAGAGTACAGATACGATAGTGGCATCTAAGGGAGCGAAGGAACGTATTTCACCAGCATCCATGACAAAAGTCTTAACGGTATTGGTGGCAGCAGAACAGATTACAGAGGCTCAGTTAGATGATATGTTTACTATGACCTTAGAAATTACAGATTATGCTTACGTAAATGACTGTAGTTCTGTTGGTTTTTTAGATGGGGAAAAGGTAACGGTAAGAGACTTATTCTATGGAACCATATTGCCTTCTGGAGGAGATGCAGCAGTTGGGCTTGCGACGTATATTGCAGGTTCACAGGAAGCGTTTGTGGATTTGATGAATGAGAAGCTAGACGAGCTTGGATTGTCTGATAGTGCTCATTTTACAAATTGTGTAGGTTTGTATGATGAAAATCATTATTGCACTGTTTATGACATGGCTGTCATAATGAAGGCGGCAATGAAGAATGATATGTGTAGAGAGTTCTTGTCAGCACATAGCTATACAACAGCTCCAACGACAGAACATCCGAAAGGAATTACGATATCCAATTGGTTTTTAAGAAGGATAGAAGATAAAGACACAGATGGAGAAGTCATTGGAGGAAAGACAGGATATGTTGTACAATCCAAGAGTTGTGCCGTAAGCTATGGAACTTTTGCAGGAGGAACACCTTATATCTGTGTTACAGCAGGTTCAACAAGTAGCTGGCAATGTATTTATGATCAGGTTGAGATATATAACAGATATGTACCGGATGTAGGGTAAATGGTTAAATTCAGGTTTAGCTGAGTATTATTCAAGGTTGTGAGCACTCCTTTTTCGGCATTGTGTATAGC
>JAXJRB010000025.1:0-28727 GCA_036310845.1 Lachnospiraceae bacterium
CCATTAGACAATATGAATAGCTTCCTGTATAATTCAAAGTGTAGAGAGTAAATGATTTTACAAAAATAGATACCTAAGTTAAACTGTCATTGCTGACCGGCCAGTTAGCAAATGAACAGAATAAGGAAGGTATCTACAAATGAATTCTACACAAAACAAAAAGATTGAGCAAGTAAAAGAAACAACAATGATTGTTGGTATTGATGTTGGCAGTGAGAAGCACTATTTCAGAGCTTTTAACTGGAGAGGCATTGAGCTTACCAGAAAGCCTGTACCGTTTTCGAACTCTATGGAGGGATTCAACAGCTTCTATAACACAGTTGTAGAGCTGATGCAGAAAAATAAACTTGAAGAGGCAATGGTAGGAATTGAACCAACAGGTCATTACTGGTTTGACCTTGGGCAGTTCATGGGTGAAAAAGATATAAAGCTTGTAATGGTAAATCCGCATCATGTGCATAAGACCAAGGAATTGGACGATAACAGTCCGTCAAAAAATGACAGAAAAGATCCGCGTGTTATAGCAGGACTTGTAAAGGACGGAAGATATTTTTACTCATATATGCCGACAGGTGTATATGCAGAGCTAAGAAACGCCTCAAACCGCAGATTTGTGCTTGTAGAAGAACAGACAAGGGCTAAGAATCGTTTGCAGAAATGGATTGCAGTGTACTTTCCAGAATATAAGGGAATTTATACACACATACATTCCAAGGGAGGTTTGTTAGTATTAAAGCAGGCACCGACTCCTGATGAGATAGTAAAACTTGGAGTAGAAGGTATCATAAAAATATGGAAAGACGCGAAACTGCGAGGAAATGGGCAAAAGAAGGCTAAGTTGATTCTAAATGCAGCAATGAACAGTATTGGATTAAAAACAGGTCTTATAGAAGCCAGAATGGAGATTCAGGATCTGATAGAGGACTATGAGCTTCAAACAAAACGTCTTGAACGGGTCAATGACCTGATTAAAGAACTATGCCAACAAATTAAGCATGTAGATAAATTGCTTGAAATTAAAGGTATAGGAATAACAACAGTAGCTGGCTTTATAGCGGAGGTAGGTGATATCACGCGCTTTGATAACACAAAAGAACTTCAGAAGTTGGCAGGACTGGAACTGGTGGCAGATAGTTCAGGCAAACATAACGGAAAGACAAAGATAAGTAAAAGAGGACGAAAACGCCTCAGATATCTGCTTTTCGAGGCTGCCATATCAGTGGTGGGCAAGAATGAAGAATTTAGAGAAATCCACAAGTATTATACCACCAGAGAAAAAAATCCATTAAAGAAGATGCAGTCACTGATAGCAGTTGCCTGTAAGCTGATAAGAGTATTCCATGTAATCCTTACAAAGGGAATCTGCTATGATGCATCAAAGATGCTTGCTGATATCAGGCATCCGGGAACACAGCCTAAGGCTGCATAGTACCACAGAAAGTAACAATCATAATGATTACAGGAAGCGTCCACCGAAAGGTGCTGTAATAGAAGTGTTTGGTTCAGTAATGAAAGTACAAAGAATGAGCTGGTAGCCGGCAGGAATTTTCTCCGGAGGGCATGACCCTGATGAATAGCTAAGTCGGCACCCTGGTTATGGATAGGCAGAACGAAGGAAGTGAGGACCCACCGTAAGGGGGATGATCCTGTTGGACATGAGAGGTGAGCTGCCATATAGGGATGGGTATACATCGAGGCCATTTAGAATGAATAGTGATGACGTTTTATTTGGTGTACCCATTATTACTATATATCTGCCCTGTATGAGGTAAAGATCACTCCATAACCTTAGTTCCATTCAAAGACAGGTATCAAAAAGTATTGAATATATTGAAAAAAACACTTGATTATATGGAGAGGAAGATGAGTGAAAAAGAATTAAAAATTTTTAGAAGAAACGCAATAATATATTTGGGAATAATAGATATTGTTTGCATTTTGATTTTTGTTTTCCGCATCAACATTCAATATCAATATTTGATTGGAGGCGTGATTTTATCAGCGTTTTTATTGGTGCTGGGGAAAATAAAAATATAGGTTTAGCTGATAAAGAAGTAGTAAAAACGTTTAGAATATTTTTAAAACAAACAAGTGTGAAATATTATTTTTATTACAATTTGTACTCAGTTGGTTCATCTAAAGTGGGGTATGTTGTGTCTCAAGCATATCCAAAGTGATCAATTATAATTTCACATTTGTTTGAACACTTATTTTCGGGGGGATAAGAGCATGATAAATGCAATTAACAATACAATAGATGATATCTACATAGGAAGGGGAAAGGTGCAAAAGCCTTTAAGTGTTTGCACATCTGGCGAAACGCTGGTGGCTTTAGAAGAGAAAAAGGAGAGTGCACAAAATAAGCAAGTTTGTATCCAAGAAGTATATGAAAAGTTAAAAAACAGAGTTGTGGTAAATAATGCCAATGAGGATAACAAACTGGTTGAACAACAAGAGAGTAATTCTGACGGATTAACAGTATGTTATCAAGGAATACCGTTAGAAAGTTGGGCATTGACCGATCCGAAGTACACAGATGAAGAAACAGGAATCTCATGGTATATTAGAGATGGAAAATATCCTTATATGGTGGGAAAGGATGTAGAGAAGTTTGAGAAATTGTGTGAGGAATCAGGTGAATTTGCATTAAAGAAATTTGCAGAAATGACAGGACTAATAAAGCAGTTGGATGAAGATACTATAGCATATGTTGGGGATAACGGAATTGCTATAAAGTCAAAGAATGGAAAGGAATTATTTGTTGATACAAGCCAATTGTCATACGATATAATAAAAGATATGTTTGATAATCTTTCAGTCACAGATGATTATTTTGAAGAACAATATTGGGAGAGAAATATTGAAAAATTTGCTGGTATGCAGCATGAATGGTATTGAAGTTATCTTTTGTTTATAGTATAAAAGAAATGTCATTTTATGATAGAGCATCTATATCAAGAATATGATGCTCTATATTTTTTTGAAAAGTGTGGGGATGAAAAGATGATTCAAATTGCTATATGCGACGATGCAGAGAAGGATATAGTAATATTGCAACGCTACGTTGAGAAATATATGGATATAAGAAAAATACAATATAACATTACTATTTTTAGAACAGGAGAGGATTTGCTGAACGCAAATATAAGCTATGATATTTTATTGTTGGATATAGTAATGGGGCAAGGGATTAATGGTATTATAGCTGGAAGAAAATTTCGAGCTATATATACAAATACAAAGATCATTTATACAACTCATTTTTCACAATATTGTGCGCAGGCAATAAATAAAGTACATGCATTCGCATACTTGGAAAAACCTATTATAGAAGAACAAATTTTTGAACAATTGGATGAGGTTTTGAAATCGGTTTTTAAGGAACGAAACAAAAAAGAATTTATTAATTTTGAAATTATTAAAATTAGCAAAGAACATAGAGTAGATTCGATATTAAAAGAGTTTGAGGTAGATTCTATATATTATTTTGAATATATAAATAGAAGAATATGTATAACGACAAAAGAGGGAGACTATTATTTTTATGGGCAAATGAAAAAGCTTATCAATAGAATGAAGGAGTATAAATTTGAATGTTGCCATCAGAGCTATTTGATTAATCTGAAATATGTAAAGAGGATAAAAGGGTATGATTTATATTTGAAAAATGGAGAAAGAATACCTGTATCACAAAAAAAATCAGCAGAATTTCGGAAAAAACTGAACGAATATATTCAGAACAATATTTGAAACAGGAGAGGAAAAAAATGGAAAGTAATATAACACTTTTGTTTGGAATACTAATTTCTTGTTTGGTTTATACAATTATTTTGTATCAATTTATGGAAGAACACTACATGAGGATTTATGAAAGCAAGGCATTATACTGCGTTTTGCAAGTAATTTCTTGCGGAATGATGATAGGGGTAAATCTGCTTGATATACCAATTTTAAATTTATTAAGCTGGATTGTAATATTTGGGTGTGTTTCGATAAAATTTTATACAGATTTTGAGAAAAGTTCTAGTCAAAGGGCGATTGAAATCATAGTTTTACTTTTGATTTTAACTGCATGTGAAACGATAGGATATTTATTGTTTGAATTTGCTTTATGGAAACTACATATTTTAAATATTCAACCAATGATGTACGAATGTTTACATATGACTTTTTCAAAATTGGTTATTTTAATATTGTACTATTTATTCATTGTTAGGTTGTGGAAAAATACAGGGAAAAATAAACTTACAAAAGCACAATATATAATCTATGGAATTATAGTTGTTTATAGTGTAATGAATCTTTTTGTTATTATAGTTGTAGTGTCTAAGGGAATGCAGACTACTTTTGCGGAGAGGCTATTGCTGCTTGTTAACATGTTTTGTATTGTATTTGGAGATTTACTTATATTATATTTTACCAAGTTTGCGGAAGAAAACGGGCAACTAAAGACAAAATTGATGTTGCTAGAACAACAAGCTTCTTTGCAATATGAGTATTATTTGGAACAGACAAATAAATATGATGAATCGATAAGAATTTTACATGATGTTAATAAACATTTAGCATTGCTGGATGATTTATACAAGCTAGAGTGTAAAGAAGAAGCAAAAGAGTATGAAAAAGAAATAAAAGAAATGTTATTTCCATTGATACCACAAGAATATACCAATCATGCTATACTAAATGTGATTTTGAACGATAAAAAGAGATGCGCAAATGCTTGTGAGATAAAATTTGATTTGGAAATTGGGGAAGTAGACATGGCTTTTATGAGTCCAATTGAGATTACGACAATATTTGTTAATCTATTAGATAATGCAATTGATGCATGCAAATGCGTAAAGAAAAATAGGTATATAAAGATAAAATTGGATACATATAATGATTTTGTTGCAATTCATATATCAAATAGCATGGAGGGAAAATTGATGTGGTATCATGGAAAACCAGTATCCAGGAAGGGGAAAAATCATGGTATTGGTTTGATAAATGTAGAAAATACGATAAAGAAATATAATGGCAATATGATATTGAAGGAAAAACAAGGAGAATTTGTTTGTGATATTATTTTAAACAGTTAATAATAAAGAATGTACAAAAAATATTCGCGTAGAAATATAAAAAAACAACCCACATGACGGTGTGGGTTGTTTTTGAGTACTCTATATATTCAAGACTATGCCATCTGGTTAACAGCTTTGGATAAACGAGAAACTTTTCTAGAAGCGTAGTTCTTGTGATATACACCCTTAGATGTAGCCTTATCAATTACGCTTGTAGCGTTTAATAAAGCAGCAGCTGCAGCTTCCTTATCGTTAGCTTCGATTGCTGTGTAAACCTTCTTAATAGCAGTCTTTACACCAGACTTAATAGCTTTATTTCTATCAGCCTTTGTTCTGTTAACTAAAATTCTCTTCTTTGCAGATTTGATGTTTGCCATGCTTAACACCTCCCATTTTCCATGATTTTCAATATTTTAAATGAAAATGTTTCATTAAATCCGGACACGGACGTTCTAATGTAAACACACTTAAATATTGTAATTTATGGAACCTTTTCTGTCAATACATATTTCAAAAAATATCGGAAAAAATAAGGGAAAATAAAATATTATGATTACTGTGACAGAGTCAACAGTAGCACATTGGGAAATAGAGGGAAAAGTATGCAACAGATACAAATTCGAACAGACCTTGCCTTAGAGGCAACAGAAAATATGCGTAAGGATACAGCCGGTGAAATGCGCGGGGTAGTTCTTGAGGAATATGATTGTATGGAAGATGTACATGTAACTCGTGTAATGATTACTAGTAAAAATGCAGCAAAAAGCGTAGGAAAACCAGTTGGAACGTATGTTACTTTTGAAGCGCCTCAACTACAGGGATACGATGAAGATTATCATAGAAGTATATCGGAAGAATTGGCAAAGGCGCTTAGAAGTGTGCTTCCGGGAATAGAAGAGGAGAAATCGGTTTTGATAGTAGGGCTTGGAAATCGAGATGTTACGGCAGATGCTTTAGGACCAGAAACAGTAGATAATTTGTTTATTACAAGGCATATTATTAATGAATATGGGAAGCAGGCGTATCGGGCAGAGAAGATGCATCGCATTAGCAGCCTTGTTCCCGGAGTTATGGCAAAGACTGGTATGGAGACAGCAGAGATTGTAAAAGGAGTTATCAATCAGACGAAACCGGATATGGTGATTGTGATTGATGCCCTTGCGGCTAGAAGTACCAAAAGGCTTAATAGAACGGTACAAATAACAGATACGGGTATACATCCCGGCTCAGGTGTTGGAAATCATAGAAATGCATTAACAAAAGAATCCTTAGGGGTTCCTGTGATTGCAATTGGAATTCCGATGGTGGTAGATGCGGCTACGATTGTGAGCGATGCGTTGGAAAAGCTTGCAACAGAATTAGACAGTGGAAAAGAATCTTTGGACTATTTTAGGAATAGTGCAGATACACAGCTTCATAACATGTATGTAACAGCAAAAAATATTGATGAGACAACGAAGAGGTTAAGTTTTACCTTATCAGAGGCTATCAATATTGCGTTGGATATGGAACAAGATAAGGAGCGATAGTGTGAAAAAATGGGACATAAAGGGGAAGAGAAGAGTGGTGGCAGGGATTTCTTGTTTTCTCCTTTTTGGGCCGCTCGTTTTACAGGCGGTTGAGGATATGGATGCTGGGAAAGAAGCTATTAGAAAAGGAATTTTGACTGCATTTTCAGAACAGGCAATACAGTTATATCACCCTTTTGGGCAATATGGGGAGGAACAGCAGGAGGCAGGGATAAGTGTAGAAAAAATGTTAAGACGTATTTCAGATAATATTCCATTTTACTATTTGGGGAAGGAATCAATAGATGAAACATGTAGTGTGGAGGTGGTAGAATTTGAGCAATTGCAAGAAGAATTACAAGAAAAGGAAAAAACAGAAGAGTTAGAAGGACAGGAACTGGCAGCGGCAATGTTAGAGGAAAATAGAAATGTAGAAGAGGCAATGAAGATTCAAACAAAGATTCCGCAGGACTTACAAAATAGTGAGGTTGAGCCAGTTCAAAAGGTACAGTCATCAACAGTAGTAAATGGATTTGTACCTCATGAACAAAAACAGGCAAGGTATGTTGATGCACAGCTGCAAAGTACGGAATTTATCAAAAAAACATTTTTTACAGAGGATGCCACGACAATGATACGCTCGGAACAAATAGAATATCACACCCTAATGAGTTTTGATGCTACTTTGAAACAAGGGACGGAAGCACCTCAGATATTGATTTATCATACGCATTCGCAGGAGGCATATGTTGACTCGAATCCAAAAGATGCATCGACTAGTATAATGGGAGTAGGGGAGTATTTGGCAGCAATTCTTCGAACAGAATATGGATTTCATGTCTTGCATCATATGGGACAATATGATGTGGAGAGTAGAGATGATGCTTATGCGAAGGCAGCAGTTGGATTAGAAAAAGTATTAGAGGAGAATCCATCCATAGAAGTTATTATAGATTTACATAGAGATGCTGTAGCAGAAGGAAATAAGTTGGTTACTACGATACAAGGACAGGAGATGGCACAATTCATGTTTTTTAATGGATTGAGTTATACGAGGGCACGTGGAGAATTGACAAGCTTGCCCAATCCTTATGTACAAGACAACCTTGCATTTGCGTTTCAAATGAAACTGGCGGCAGACGAATATTATCCAGGTCTCACAAGAAAAACATATCTAAAAGGATATCGTTACAATTTGCAATACAGACCTAAGAGCTTGTTGGTAGAACTCGGAGCACAAACGAATACGGTTGAAGAGGCGATGAACGCATGCAGGCCGCTTGCTCATATTATATCTATGGTTCTAAAAGGGGAAAATAAGCAGGAATGAGGGGGATTCACGTAGACAATTTGGAAGAAGTTGTGCTATAATCACACAGAGTATGTTTGATTTGGAGGAACAATATGGCGAACATGGACCAGAGTAAGATCAGAAATTTTTGTATCGTAGCACACATTGACCACGGTAAATCTACCCTGGCTGATAGAATTATTGAAAAAACAGGACTTTTGACTAGCAGGGAAATGCAGGAACAGGTTCTTGATAATATGGAACTGGAAAGAGAAAGAGGTATTACAATTAAGGCTCAGACAGTTCGTACCGTTTATCATGCGCAAGATGGCGAAGAGTATATCTTTAATCTTATTGATACGCCAGGGCATGTAGACTTTAATTATGAAGTTAGTAGAGCTCTTGCTGCATGTGATGGAGCCATTCTTGTTGTAGATGCGGCGCAGGGAATAGAAGCACAAACACTTGCAAATGTATATCTAGCCTTAGATCATGACCTGGATGTATTTCCTGTTATTAATAAAATTGATTTACCAAGTGCAAGAGCAGATTGGGTAAAAGATGAAATTGAAGATGTGATTGGAATTGAGGCACAGGATGCGCCGTTGATTTCAGCTAAAAATGGCATTGGTATTGAAGAAGTATTAGAAGCAATTGTTCATAAGATTCCAGCACCAAGTGGAGATGCTGAAAAGCCATTACAGGCATTGATATTTGACTCAATTTATGATTCTTATAAGGGAGTTATTATCTTTTGCCGTGTGATGGAAGGACGTGTTGCTAAGGGGACCAAAATTAAAATGATGGCAACAGGAGCTACTGCAGATGTTGTTGAAGTTGGATATTTTGGAGCAGGACAATTTATTCCTTGCGAGGAATTGTCAGCAGGTATGGTAGGATATATTACAGCTTCCATTAAGAATGTAAAGGATACAGAGGTCGGCGATACCGTAACAGATGCAAATAGACCATGTGAGGAGCCGCTTCCAGGTTACAAAAAGGTACAGTCTATGGTGTTTTGTGGATTGTATCCGGCAGATGGCGCAAAATATGGAGATTTAAGAGATGCTCTAGAAAAGCTACAGTTAAATGATGCGTCCTTGCATTATGAACCGGAAACGTCTATTGCATTAGGATTTGGTTTTCGTTGTGGTTTCCTCGGATTGCTTCATTTGGAGATTATTCAGGAGAGACTGGAAAGAGAATATAATCTTGATCTTGTAACAACAGCACCAGGTGTTGTATACAAGGTGTATAAGACAAGTGGTGAGGTAATTGAATTAACTAACCCATCCAATTTACCGGATCCATCCGAGATTGATTATATGGAGGAGCCGATTGTAACCGCAGAGATAATGGTAACAACAGAATTCATAGGTTCCATTATGGAATTGTGTCAGGAACGTAGAGGTCGTTATCTTGGCATGGAATATGTGGAAGAAACAAGAGCAATTTTACGATATGAATTACCATTAAATGAGATTATTTATGATTTCTTT
Organism: Lachnospiraceae bacterium; assembly: GCA_036310845.1. Lineage (GTDB taxonomy): Bacteria > Bacillota > Clostridia > Lachnospirales > Lachnospiraceae > COE1. The sequence continues at coordinate 9,365 of JAXJRB010000025.1, forward strand.
GATGCTTTAAAATCGCGTTCGCGTGGATATGCTTCTTTTGATTATGATATTAAGGGATATGAGCAGTCTGAGCTTGTAAAGCTTGATATTTTGATTAACAAAGAAGAAGTGGATGCGCTTTCCTTTATTGTACATAAGGAATCGGCATACGAGCGTGGAAGAAGAATGTGTGAAAAGTTAAAGGATGAGATTCCAAGACACTTATTCGAGATTCCGATTCAGGCAGCAGTAGGTGGCAAAGTTATAGCCAGAGAAACGGTAAAGGCAATGAGAAAGGACGTTCTTGCAAAATGCTATGGTGGCGATATTACACGTAAGAAGAAGCTGCTTGAGAAGCAAAAAGAAGGTAAGAAACGTATGAGACAGATTGGCAATGTCGAGATTCCACAGAAGGCATTTATGTCCGTTCTTAAGCTTGATGATGGTAAGTAGTATGAAAAATAAATTTTTCATACGCAACTTTGTGCCTGCGGCCCAAAGTTTGCAGGTATTGGAAAGGTATGTTTATTAGTGTGAAATAACGAAGTAAAAAATAAAACGATGAAGATGGGAGGGATGTGTATGCAAACACTAGGTGTGTATATTCACATCCCTTTTTGTGTGCAAAAATGTGTATACTGTGATTTTCTTTCTGCTCCGGCAACGAGAGAAATGCAGCAGGCATATTTGTATGCGCTCAAAAGGGAAATAAAGGAAGAAGCAAAGGATTATACGAATTATATAGTTGAGACTGTTTTCTTTGGTGGTGGAACGCCGTCTATTTTAGAAGCTGAGGATATTGCAGAGTGTATTCAGCTTTTAAAGCTGTATTATTCTATGAGCGATGATGTAGAAATAACAATAGAAATGAATCCGGGAACAGCATCAAAGGAAAAATTGGAAGGATTAATAAGAGCAGGTGTGAACCGATTAAGCATAGGATTACAGTCAGCACAAAATGAAGAATTAAAGATGCTTGGAAGGATTCACACATGGGAGGAATTTGTGAATACCTACAACATGGCAAGAGAAGTAGGGTTTGTAAATATTAATGTCGATTTGATGTCTGCGCTTCCAGGGCAGAATATGAAAACCTGGGAGAATACCTTACATAAGGTTTTAGAGTTGGAACCGGAGCATATCTCGGCGTATAGTCTTATTATTGAAGAGGGAACAGTATTATATGACAGATTGGAGCAATATCCGCCGATTCCTTCCGAAGAAGAAGATAGGCTGATGTATCAACATACGAAGCAGCTCCTTAGTCGAAATGGGTATGAAAGGTATGAAATATCAAATTATGCTAAAAAAGGCTATGAGAGCCGTCACAACGCTGTGTATTGGGTAAGAAAAGAATATGTTGGGTTTGGTTTAGGAGCTTCTTCTATGGTAGCTGATAAACGATGGAGTAATACTGGAGAGATGTCGGACTACCTTGATGCCAGGCGAGAAAAAAAAGAAGATTTTCATGTGCTGACACAAGAAGAGTGCATGGAAGAGTATATGTTTTTAGGGCTTCGCATGATGCAAGGCGTATCGGAAAAATGTTTTTTTGAGCTTTATGGCAGGCAAGTGGAAGATGTTTATGGAAAAGTAATTAGTAAGTGGATGAAGGAAGGTTTCTTACAAAAAAAGGGGGATAGAGTTAGTCTTACAGACAAAGGGATTGACGTCAGTAATGTGATTTTAGCGGAATTTTTATTGTAACAGAGTAACTATTCAGTAGGTCGAAGCATTTACTACTGAGACCGTAAGAAAATGATACAATAAGCAAAAATCCCATTGCTGAAAGCGAATCAAAATGGATTTTTGCATTGTAATTATGAAGGTACTGAATAATTACGTAACAGAAATAAAAAGTGGAAAGGCACAGAAAGGAAAGTTATTACATAGAATATAAGAAACAGGTCCGGGAGGAATTCCTTGAAAACCTTTCAACAGCCATTAACATCCCAGGAAGAAACCGGATATCTTAGCGTCATGTGTGGTGACGACCTAGAAGCAGCGGAAAAAGCACGCCAGATATTAATAGAGAGAAATCTTCGTCTAGTAGCTCACGTAGCCAAGAAATACATAGGGGCGGGCGAAGATATGGAAGATTTGATTTCGATAGGAACAATAGGTCTGATTAAGGCCATTTCTACATTTCGTCAGGAAAAGGGGAACAAATTAGGGACATATGCGGCAAAATGTATAGATAATGAACTGCTGATGATGTTTCGTTCTAGAAAGAAATCGACAAGAGAAGTGTCTTTGTATGAGCCTATAGGAACAGATAAAGAAGGTAATGAAATCAATTTACTTGATATTTGTATTCAGGAACAAATAGACGTTGTGGAACAGCTTGATAATAAAGAAAAGCTTTGTAAGCTTTTTATCTTGGTAGAAAAGGTGTTGGATGATAGGGAAAAAGAAATTATTCAACTACGCTATGGACTTGGTAGAGAAAAAGAAATGACACAGCGGGAAATTGGAAAAATGAAAGGAATATCAAGAAGCTATGTTTCTAGAATTGAAAAAAAGGCATTGGAAAGGCTAAGAGTAGCTTTTCAGAAAGATATAAAAAGTGTCTGAAAAAAACGATTTTTTACATTAAAAACGCGTTTTATTACATTTGAATTGAGTATGTAAGACATATATGCTATAAAAGAGAACACGAACATAGTTCACAGTGTAAATATTGTTCCTGCACAAGGTGCGAATGCACCTGTAAAGTTGCAGGCATTGGAGAGGCATGGTTATTAGTATATATGTATAGTAAAGTATTGACAGGAGCAATCAGTGGAATTGAAAGTTTGATTTCGGCAGTGGAAGTGGATGTATCTACGGGAATGCCCGGCTTTGAGATGGTGGGGCAGCTGAGCAACGAAGTGCGTGAGGCGAGGGAACGAGTCAAGGTGGCATTGAAGAATACGGGAATCGAGATACCGGCAAAGAGGATTACGATTAGTATTTTTCCAGCGGATATGAGAAAAGAAGGTGCCTCCTATGACCTTCCTATTGCGATAGGGGTATTAGTGGCTTTAGGGTACATTCCAAGGGAATATGTGAAGGATACGCTAGTAGTAGGAGAGCTCGGGCTTGATGGTCGCGTGCAGCCTGTAAAAGGAATCCTTCCTATTGTGGCGAAAGCCAAACAAAGTAGATTGAAACGTTGTATAATCCCAAAAGGAAATGAAAGGGAAGGCGCTGTTATTGAAGGAGTTGAGGTCATTGGTGTTACAACACTAGAGGAAACAATAGCTTATCTTACAAAGAGTGAAATAGAAAAATATGCAATGATACAGCCTATAAAAACGATACTTAGAGATAAGACGGAGAATGCGGAAGAAGCAGAGGTTGATTTTTCAGAAATAAATGGACAGGAAAGTGTAAAACGGGCAGTTGAGATTGCGGCAGCAGGATTCCATCATGTGCTGATGATTGGGCCACCCGGATCGGGGAAAACAATGATAGCAAAGAGAATTCCAGGCATACTTCCAAGTTTGACAATGGAAGAAAGCTTGGAGGTTTCAACAATATATAGTGTAGCAGGAATGTTAAATGAGCAAAAAGCTTTGATGACACAAAGACCATTTCTTGCACCACATCATACCATTTCAGAGCAGGCACTTGCCGGGGGTGGACGAGTTCCAAGACCAGGGGTCATATCGCTTGCTCACAGAGGCGTCTTATTCATGGATGAACTTCCAGAATTTCGTAGAACTACATTAGAAATCTTGAGACAACCCCTAGAAGATAAGAAAATACATATTGCGAGGACTTGCGGTAGTTTTGTTTATCCTGCTGATTTTATGTTAATTGCGGCGATGAATCCATGCCCGTGTGGTTTCTATCCTGACAGGAATAAATGTACATGCTCTGAAAATGAAGTAAAACGTTATCTGAATCGTATTTCAGGACCAATTCTTGACAGAATTGATGTGACGATAGAAGCGCCAAGAATTGATATTAAGCAGCTTTCTTCCAAAATGAAGAATGAGAGTACAAGGCAGATAAAGGAAAGAGTTATGGATGCACGCAGTCGGCAGGAAAGAAGATATCGTGATACGAGATATCGATTTAATGCAGAATTGGGAGCTGGTGACATAAGGAATTATTGCGCCCTCGGAATGAAAGAGCAAGAGCTCATGGAGCAGGTGTTTCATGTAATGAAGCTCTCTGCAAGAGCTTATCATAAGATTATTAAGGTTGCTAGAACAATAGCAGATTTGGATGGTTCAGAGCAAATACAAGAAATACATTTGAGTGAAGCTATCTGCTATCGCATGAATGATGGGAAATACTGGAATGGAAGAAAGGATACATAAAATGCATTATAATATAGAAGACACAGAAGAAAGAATCTATGCCTGTTGGATGACTTCTTTTTATGGAAGCGGAAGAAAAAAACTTCATGAGTTGGTGCATATGACAGGGTCATATAGGGAAGCGTATCAATTAAGTGGTAAGCATGTGGAGTTATTACTTGGTGATGCGGCAGGCAAGTGGCAGCAGTATAAGGAAACTACATCTCCTCAGGCGCTGTGGGATAGACTAGTGAAAAAAGGGATTCGCTTTACTTATTATGGTGCAATGGACTTTCCACAAAAACTTATGTTTATACCAGATCCGCCGCTTGGACTTTTTTATTTAGGAAGCTTGCCTAGGGGGGATGAAAAAGTAATAGCAATGATTGGTGCAAGAAAATACAGTGATTACGGTAGGTGTATGGCAGAGCATTTTGCAGAAAAATTAGCAAAGGCGGGAATTACCATTGTAAGTGGCATGGCTATGGGAATTGATGGGATTAGTCAGAGAATGGCGTTAAAAGTAGGTGGAAAGTCTTATGCTGTGCTTGGGTGTGGAGTGGATGTTATATATCCGCAAAGTAATGAAAGATTATATTATGAATTGATAGAAAAAGGTGGTGTAATATCCGAAGTAGCACCAGGAACAGAACCAAGACCTATGTTGTTTCCTCAAAGAAATCGTATAATTAGCGCTCTATCGGATGTTGTATTAGTCGTGGAGGCACGAGAAAAAAGTGGAACATTTATTACAGTTGATATGGCATTAGAACAAGGGCGAGAGGTATATGCAATTCCAGGGAGGTGTACGGATGGCTTAAGTATGGGATGCAACAAGCTATTGCGTCAGGGAGCAGGAATTGCATTGACCCCGCAAGAGTTGCTGGAAGACTTAAAGTGGACTAGTGATGCTGATAAAAGTAATAAAATGAATTTGCAGTATGAATTATCGGATATTGCAGGGAAAATATACACAGTTTTAGATATTATGCCCAATACTCAGGATGAAATTATGGACAAACTTAGAAAAAGCGAGAATTATATTACTTTACCAGAACTTTGTCGAGGATTATTAGAGCTTGAAATGCAGCAAATTGTGGCAAGAACGGGAGGGCAATATAGACTGACAAAACCAAAAATATGATAAATTCTGAATTTTTGCTTGCATCGAGGAAAAATGTGGTGTATAGTGTAACTCGATTACGAAAAAAAGCATATATTTTGAAATATATGAAAACTAGTAAGTATTCAGTATAAATCGAAGCGTTTTTGCTGAGAGTGGAATCAGAAAGATACTGAATGATTACGTAAGTCGTAAGTATGAATATGTGATAAGGGGTAACTTTATGGCAAAGTATCTAGTGATAGTGGAATCACCCGCAAAAGTTAAGACAATTAAAAAATTCTTAGGATCAAATTATGAAGTTTTGGCAAGTAATGGTCATGTTAGAGATATGCCGAAGAGCCAGATGGGAATTGATTTTGAGAATAACTATGAGCCTAAGTATATAACAATACGCGGAAAGGGTGACATTCTGGCAAAGCTTCGCAAAGAAGTAAAGAAGGCAGAAAAAATCTATCTTGCAACTGACCCTGACCGTGAAGGAGAGGCAATTTCATGGCATCTACAGGTTGCATTAAAGCTTGAGGATAAAAAAGTATACCGTATTACATTTAATGAGATTACAAAAAATGCAGTTAAAGAATCCTTGAAAAATGCAAGAGAGATAGATATGAACCTTGTTGATGCGCAGCAGGCTAGAAGAGTGCTCGACAGAATGGTTGGATACCGCATTTCTCCACTTTTGTGGGATAAGATTAAGAGAGGCTTGAGCGCAGGACGTGTGCAGTCAGTTGCATTGCGTATTATATGTGATCGAGAAGATGAGATTAATGCGTTTATTCCAGAAGAATACTGGACATTGGATGCGGCATTTCAGATTCCGGGAGAAAAGAAGCCACTCGTAGCAAAATATTATGGAACAAAAGATGGTAAGGTTGACATAAACTCTGAAGAGGAGTTAAATAAGATTCTTAAAGAACTGGATCAGGTAGAGTATAAAGTTACAGATGTAAAAAAGGGTGAACGAACGAAAAAAGCCCCGTTACCATTTACAACTTCAACATTGCAGCAGGAAGCAAGTAAGGTATTGAATTTCTCAACACAGAAAACGATGCGTCTTGCACAGCAATTGTATGAAGGAATCGAGATTAAAGGTTCGGGCACGGTAGGTATCATTACGTATCTGCGTACCGATTCAACGAGAGTATCTGATGAAGCTGTAAGTGTAGCACAGGAATATATCGAACAGATGTATGGTGCTGATTATGCAGCAAAGGAAATGACAGAGAAGAAGAATGGACAGAAGATTCAGGATGCGCATGAAGCAATCCGCCCTACAGATATTCGTAATACGCCGGCTGATTTGAAGGAGTCCTTGAGTAGGGATCAATTCCGCTTATATCAGTTGATATGGAAGCGCTTTGCGGCGAGTAGAATGACAAATGCGAGATATGAAACTACCTCTGTTAAAATAGATGCAAATGGCCATAGATTTACTGTGGCAGCATCAAAGATTGCGTTTGATGGTTTTATGAGTGTTTATCGTGATGATGAAGATGATAAAACAGAAGCAAACACAGTCGTAAAAGACATTACAACGGATACGAAGCTTGTGTTGGAGCAGTTTGATAAGAAACAACATTTCACACAGCCACCGGCACATTTTACAGAAGCTTCGCTTGTTCGTGCGTTGGAAGAACTTGGAATTGGCCGTCCAAGTACGTATGCACCGACGATTACTACGATTCTAGCTAGAAGATATGTAGTAAAGGAAGAAAAGAATCTCTATATATCTGAGCTTGGAGAAGTAGTAAATAATATGATGAAGACAGCATTTCCTTCTATCGTTGATGTTAATTTTACTGCAAATATGGAAGCGTTGTTGGATAAGATTGGTGAAGGTGCAATTGATTGGAAGACGGTAGTGTCTAATTTCTATCCTGATCTGGATGAAGCTGTAAATAATGCAGAAAAGCAACTCGAAAAGATTAAGATTGCAGATGAAGAATCAGATGAAATCTGTGATGTATGTGGTAGACGTATGGTAATTAAATACGGTCCGCATGGTAAGTTTTTGGCATGTCCCGGATTTCCTGAGTGTCGCAATACAAAAACTTATTTTGAAAAAATTGGAGTGGCTTGTCCAAAATGTGGAAAAGACATTGTTGTACGTAAATCCAAGAAGGGAAGAAAATATTACGGATGTGAGAATAATCCGGAATGTGATTTCATGGTATGGCAAAGACCGTCAGAAGAAAAGTGTGACAAATGTGGTAGTTTGATGCTTATTAAAGGAAATAAGCTGGTATGTACCAATGAAGAATGCGGTAATATCAAGAACAAATAATTTGTGCAATTTCCATAATAACCATGAATTATTAACCAATTCTGATAAAAATGCAAGTAATCATAAAAGTTCAGCCAAAACAATGAAGTATTGCTTAAATATCAGTTTGGAGTATTGAAAAAAGAGTAAACGTATGTTAAAATTCCCAATATAGACAATTGTGGAGAATTTAACTGGTCGGTAAAGAAACTTGGAGGTTTGTTATGAGTAGCGTACAGTTGTTGGATAAAACAAGAAAAATTGGAAAACTTTTACACAATAATAATTCCAGTAAGGTAGTATTTAATGATATTTGTAAAGTAATGCGTGATATCGTTGATTCTAATGTATTGGTTATTAGTAAAAAGGGTAAGGTTTTAGGCGTAGGAAATTGTGAGAAGGTAGAAGAGTTAAAAGAACTTGTTGAAGATAGTGTAGGTGGTTTTATTGATCCTATGTTAAATGAGAGACTTTTGGCAATTCTTTCTACAAAGGAAAATGTGAACCTTGCAACATTAGGTTTTGAAAGCCAGGATATTCGTAAATTCCAGGCAACAATCGCTCCAATTGAAATTGCAGGAGAACGTCTTGGTACGTTGTTCATTTATAAGTGTAATGAGCAGTATGATATCGATGATATTATTCTCTGTGAATATGGTACAACAGTAGTTGGACTTGAAATGCTTCGTGCAGTAAGCGAAGAAAGTGCAGAAGAGAATAGAAAGGTAGCAGTTGTTAAATCTGCGATTTCTACATTATCTTTCTCTGAAATGGAAGCAATTACTCATATTTTTGATGAGTTAAATGGTACAGAGGGTATCCTTGTAGCAAGTAAGATTGCAGACAGAGTTGGTATTACAAGAAGTGTTATTGTAAATGCTCTTCGTAAGTTTGAAAGTGCTGGAGTAATTGAATCTCGTTCATCAGGTATGAAGGGAACATACATCAAAGTATTGAATGATGTAGTATTTGAAGAAGTAGAAGCTTTAAAACGCCAGTTGAATAAATAAATAATAAGTAATAATTAACAATTAATATAAAAGGAATGAGTAGTAGTAGCTACTCATTCCTTTTTTGATGCAATAGGAAAATGCTGTAACATAGTGGTAGTTAGACAAGAATTTCGACAGAAATTCTTGCCAAAGTGCGTGCGCTGGCACGCACTATTTTGACTAATAGGATAAAGTTGTAACGTAGTGGTGATTATATAAGAATTTTCTGCTGAGCAAACACTTTTTGAATGTTAGGAACTAGCCGAAACATAGTGGGCATTATACAAGTTGTCGAACAATTGTTATGTCTACAATTAATAAGGATGCGCAATGAGTTAATACAAAAGGCGAAAAAATAAAAATAATTTACATAACTATAAAAATACACTTGAAATTATCTGAAAATAATATATAATAGAATAAGAAACAGATAATATTATGTAAATTTACAGTTCAATAAAATGATTAGGAGGAGCATACATGTTTTGTTCAAACGTATATGATTATGTAAATGTATTGGGAACGGCGTTAGATGCGACAGCGACACGAAATGAGATTATTTCGAATAATATAGCAAATGTGAATACGCCAGAATACAAAAGAAAAGATATTCGCTTTGAAACAGAATTAAAGCATGCATTTGCCCATTCTGATAAGAAAACTGTAGATGCAAGGGTACGACATTTGGAATTAGGCGCTTTAGAACCTGAAGTATATACGGATTATGCAGATCTTTCTTATCGTTATGATGGCAATAATGTGGATATTGATACGGAAAATGCGATTCTTGCAAAGAATCAGATTAAGTATAATGGTTTACAAGCGAGTGTGAATAAAGAATTTTCGAATCTAAAAATGGTAATGAAGTAAGGGGGATAAGTTATGGGAATGTTTGATGCATTTGATATTAGTGCTTCGGGTATGACTGCTGAGAGATATCGTATGGATATTATTTCACAGAATGTAGCCAATGCGGAAACAACTAGAACAGAGGATGGAACACCATATGTGAGAAAGGTTGTTACGTTTCAGGAAAAACAAGATGTAAAAAACAGGAATTTTTCACATATGTTAGATACTGCATTTAGTAATCTAAGTGGAAGACCAATTGGACAGATTAATTCAGCGGAGCTTAGCAATGCTGGCGAAGGCGTAAAAATAGGTGGCGTGTATGAAGATACATGGACAGAGCCAACTAAGGTATACGATCCATCGCATCCGGATGCAGATGAAAATGGTTATGTAACATATACGAATGTAAATACTATTACAGAAATGACGAATTTAATTGATGCAAGCCGTGGTTATGAAGCAAATGCGACAGCATTTGAAGCTAGTAAGGCGATTGCGTTAAAAGGACTGGAAATGAGCCAGTAACAAAAAGTGAACAAGTAAAAAGGGAATAATAAAAAGGGGAAGAAGACATGACAATAACAGCGGCAAATGACATTAAGGATTTATTTAGTGTAAATTCTGAGGCAGTGAAAAAAACGTTGTATGGAAACACAGAAACAATAGAAAATAATGCAAATATGTTTGATTCGCTTTTGAATGCAGCTATGAATAATATTAATGAAACAAATGGCTATCTATCAGATCAAGAAAATGAAGAGTTAAAGCTTGCAATGGGAATCAGTGAGAATACACATGATCTTTCCATAGCGATTCAAAAGGCAGAAACTGCATTACAATACACAGTGGCTGTGAGGGATAAATTATTGGCGGCATATAATGAAATTATGCAGATGCAAATTTAAGGGGAAAGATTTGTAATACAGAAGAGATGGCGCGACGTGTAAAAATGCGTTGAGAATTAAGGGGACTTGAAAAGGAGACACTTGAGATGACTGACAAGGTGATGGAGATATGGAAAAAAATCTACGAAAAGATGAAAGCGTGGTGGAACCAGTTCCAGCCAAAGCAGAAAACACTCATCGTATGCGTAGGAGTAGCGATAGTTGTTGCGATTACTATTTTGGTAGCGGTGCTGACAAAAAAACAGTATGAGAGCTTAGTAGTATGTGAATCTACAAAGGAAGCATCACAAATTCAAGAACTGTTAGAAGGTGATGGACTTGATTATAAAGTGTCAAGTGATGGACTTTCGTTTACAATACTGAAAGAACAGGTATCGGATGCAAACCTTTTGCTTGGAGCAAACAATATTCCGACTTCAGCGTATACATTAGATGACGTTTTGGATGGAAGCTTTTCAACAACAGAAGCGGATAAGCAGAAGAGATATCGATTGTATTTGGAAAGCCAGATGGAAGACGATTTAGAAAGCTATGCAGCGGTAAGTACAGCAACCGTACAGCTCACGATTCCAGAAGATAATGGTACATTAATCGCACAGAACCTTGAAACATATGCAAGTGTCCTGTTAGAAATTGTTGACGGAGAAACATTTACAGAAGAGAATGCAGCAAATATGGCGAGATTTGTTGCAACAGCATTAGGAAATGATACAACAGATAATGTTACAATTACAGATGTAAAAGGACAGATTTGGTTCCCAGTTGAAGATACATATGCGTCCATTGAAAAAGCAGACACAATGATGTTGCTAAAACAGGAAGCAGAAAGCTTGATTAAGAATGAAGTGAGAAAGGTTCTTCTTGGAACAAATGAATTCACACAGATAGAAGTAGCAACAAACGTTTCTATGGATTTCTCGCAGACAGAAATCACAGAGCATAACTATACACCAGCGGAAGGACAGGAACAGGGAGTACTTTCGCATGATGAGTTATATGAGTCGAATGCGACAGATACAACGGGTGGTGTACCTGGTACAGATTCTAATTCAGAAACAGATTACATGATTGATGAATCGACCAGCACAAATACTCGTCAATATGAACACAAAAGAGATTACCTTCCAAATGAGAAGATTACTACAACAAAGATGCCAACCGGAAAAATTGTGTATGATAACTGTTCTGTATCAGTAGCAGCAGTAAGATATAAGATTTTGCGTGAACAGGATGCACAGATTCAAGGACTTTTGGATGGCATTACATGGGAAGAATATAAGCTCGCAAATGATGTAAGAACTAAATTAGAGGTAGATGAAGATTTAGTAAGTGTAGTTGCAACAGCGACAGGTATTCCTTCAAAGAATGTTACTTTTGTTGCATACGAAGAAATGCAGTTTATTGATGCGATTGAAGAAGAAGTATCTTATAAAGATATTGTCCAGATTGTCTTAATACTTATTATTCTTGGTTTACTCGGCTTTGTAGTATTCATGAGTTTGAGAACAAAGAGAGAAGTCGAAGAGGAAGAAGAAATTTCTGTAGAAGATTTATTACAATCAACACAGCAGGAAGAACTTGAAAATATTGAATTAGAACAGAAATCAGAAGCTAGAAAGCTTATTGAGAGCTTTGTAGAAGAAAATCCAGAGGCAGTGGCTACGTTGCTACGCAACTGGTTAGATGAGGATTGGGGGTAATCAGACATGGCAGAAGACTTAAAAGGGGTGCAAAAGGCAGCAATATTATTGATTGCACTTGGTCCTGAAAAATCATCCATGATTTTTAAACATTTAAAAGAAGAAGAAATTGAAGATTTAACATTAGAAATAGCGAATACAAAAAGTGTTACATCACAGATGAAGGAAAGAGTGATTAATGAGTTTTATGAAGTGTGCTTGGCGCAGCAGTATATTGCAGAAGGTGGTATCGGATATGCCAAGGAACTTTTGGAAAAGGCTCTTGGAAGCGAAAAGGCATTGGATGTTATTGGAAAGCTGACAGCATCTTTGCAGGTAAAGCCTTTCGAATTCATCAAGAAAACAGATGCTTCACAGTTGCTTAACTTCATTCAGGATGAGCATCCGCAGACAATTGCGTTGGTATTATCTTACCTTTCATCAGGTCAGGCTGCGTCAGTTCTTGCAGCACTGACGCCTGAAAAACAGGCGGATGTTGCTAAGAGAATTGCAACAATGGATAGAACAAGCCCGGACGTTATTAAAGAAGTGGAAAGGGTGTTAGAATCAAAGCTTTCATCACTCGTAAACCAGGATTACACAATCATTGGTGGTGTCGATGCAGTGGTAGACATTTTAAATACAGTAGATCGTGGAACAGAGAAACACATTATGGAAACACTCGAAATCGAAGAGCCAGAGCTTGCAGACGAAATCAGAAAGAAGATGTTTGTATTCGAAGATATTTTGTTGCTTGATGATCGTGCAATTCAGAGAGTTCTTAGAGATGTTGATAATAATGATCTTGCAATTGCTTGTAAGGGATCTAATGAAGATGTACAAAATGCAATCTTCAATAATATGTCTAAGCGTTTAGCAGAGATGATTAAGGAAGATATGGAATTCATGGGACCGGTTCGTATGAAAGATGTTGAAGAAGCACAGCAGAAGATTGTTAATATCATAAGAAAACTTGAAGACTCTGCAGAAATTGTTATTTCCAGAGGCGGAGGTGACGAAATCATTGTCTAAGGGTAGTGTATTGAAATCAGGTTGGATGTATATAAATCCAACAGAAGCAAGAGTAATTGATACAAATGCAATGGTTGAAAGCAAGCTAAAGGAATTATCCTTTAAGCTTGCGGCAGAAACCGAGGGTGATGCTGGTTTTACAGAAGGTTTCGTTCAGGGGATTAAGGCAGAACAGGTTACGGAACTGATTGGAGAAGGGCTAGAACCAATATCAGAAGAAGCTGAGAATGCAATACCTGAAAGTGAACTTCTACTTCAACAGGCGCAGGAAGAAATCGAAAATATGAAGGCACAAGCACTTGCTGAAATTGAAGAAGCACGAGTACAGGTAATCGAAGAAGCTAAAAAAATTGGCTATCAAGAGGGCTTTGCACTGGGAGAAAAGGAAGGCTATGAAAAAGGTCATGTAGATGGACTTAATAGTGTAGCAGAAGAAAGAGAAGAAGCTTTAAGAGAAGTTTCTATTCAACTGGCCCAGATGGAAGAAGCATACCAGAACAAGATAGCTGAATTAGAACCGCAGTTTATTGAGACACTAACAGGAATTTATGAACATATTTTCCATGTAAGTCTTAAGAATTCGAGAGATTTAATAGTATATCTGATAGAAAATACAATGAGAAATCTTGAAGGAAGCAATGGATTTTTGATTCATGTTTCAAGGGAGGATTATCCATTCGTAAGCATGCAGAAAAAAGAATTGGTAAAAGGAACCGGAATATCGGTTGACGATATAGATATTATAGAGGATGCAACACTTGCAAGAAGTGAATGCATGATTGAAACAGGAAATGGAGTTTTTGATTGTGGGCTTGGAACACAACTGGAAGCTCTAAATGAAGAATTACGATTATTATCTTATGAACCGGGAAAGACAGAAGGGTGAGATATGGAAGTAGGAATTTCCTTAGATAAATATCAGGCAGTATTGAATAAGACATATTTTAAAAAGCTAGGGAAGGTTGAAAATGTAGTAGGGCTTACAATTGAATCAGTGGGGCCGGATGCAAAGCTGGGTGATCTTTGCAGAATCTATACTGATAGTGAGAAAATAAGCTACATTTTGGCGGAGGTTGTAGGATTTAAGGATAAAAAGACCTTACTTATGCCATATGAAGTAACCGATGGAATTGGTCTTGGATGTATTGTAGAGAATATGAATTATCCATTGTGTGTTTCAGCAGGAGAGAGTTTACTTGGTAAAACATTAGATGGACTTGGAAGATGTGTGGATGGTTTTATACCAGATCCAAGAACAGTAGAGAGGTATCCATTAGAGGCGCCACCGCCAGATCCAATGAGTAGAACCATTATTAATGAAGTGCTTCCGTTGGGAGTAAAGGCAGTAGACGGTTTGATCACTGTGGGAAAGGGTCAAAGAATAGGCATATTTGCAGGCTCTGGTGTAGGAAAATCTACATTAATGGGGATGTTTGCAAGAAATACAAAAGCCGATATTAATGTTATTGCATTGATAGGGGAACGTGGTAGAGAAGTACGTGAATTTATTGAAAGAGACCTTGGAGAAGAAGGAATGAGACGTTCCGTAGTAGTAGTAGCGACATCTGACAGACCGGCATTAGAACGAAATAAGGCTGCCAAAACAGCAACAGCAATTGCGGAGTATTTCAGAGATCAAGGGAAAGATGTGCTACTGATGATGGATTCCTTAACACGTTTCTCTATGGCACAAAGAGAGATAGGTCTTGCAAGCGGAGAACCACCTGTGACAAGAGGATATCCTCCTAGTGTATATTCTGAGATGCCAAAGCTTTTAGAACGTGCTGGATGTGCGGAAAAAGGTTCTATTACAGGATTGTATACGGTATTGGTAGATGGCGAAGATTTTAATGAACCGATTACTGATACGGCAAGAAGTATATTGGACGGACACATTATGTTAACCAGAAAGCTTGCAAATAGAAATCACTATCCTGCAATTGATGTATTGCAGAGTATATCAAGATGCATGTCAATGATTGCAACGAAAGAACATAAGGATGTAGCAGGTAAGCTGAAAAATGTTATGGCAACATATAATGAAGCGGAGGATTTGATTAATATAGGGGCATATAAAAAAGGCAGCAATCCAAATATAGATTATGCAATTAGTAAGATTGATGCAGTAAATGAATTTTTATTGCAGGAAACAGAAGACAAATTTGATTTTGAAGAGACATTAGAGCAGTTGCAAGGTTTATTTAATGCAGAATGACGTACAGTGCTTAGTGTTTATTACTAAGCAAACACTTTTTTTATGAGGATTTTGGCACATGCTGCGAACACAGTTAGCAGAATGGAGTGATAAGATGGCTGTATTCCGTTATAAGATGCAAGGTATTCTAAATATAAAAGAAAAGCTTGAAACAAGAGCAAAGCAGGATTTTGCGGAAGCTAATAACCGTTTAGCAGAGGAAAAAGAAAAGCTTGCAGAATTGCAGAGAAGAAAAGCTGCTTATATGGAAGAAGGAGTCGCACTTCGCTTAGAACATATCGATGTTAGAAAAATCAGAGAAAATAAAATGGCTGTTATGAAGATGGATGAATATATAGCCAGACAAATTGTTCAGATTAATCAGGCGGTCAAAGCAGTTGAAAGAGCAAGGATAGCGTTGCAGGAGCTTGTACAGGAACGTAAAACTCATGAAAAATTGAAGGAAAATGCTTTTGCTGAATTTGTAAGAGAGGAGTTATATCAGGAAAACAAAGAAATAGATCAATTAACGACATACACACATGGACAGAAACTGATGGGAGAAAACGAACATGGCAGGTAGAGACGCAAATTTAAGTCCGGAAGCACCGGAATATCAGATGCAGCAGTTGAAAGAATCAAAAAAACAGTTTAAACAAGAAGAGAAGAGTAGGCGGAAAGAAGCAAAAAAAAGAGCGAAAGAGATTGAAACACAAGAAAGAGAACTTGATGAACAAATTGATGGAAATAGTGTTTCAGTAGTTATTGTTACGTTGTTTATTATTGCAATTTGGCTAGGAATTCTTGGACTGTTAATTAAAATGGATGTTGGTGGATTTGGGTCTAATGTACTAACGCCGATATTTAAGGATATACCGGTTATAAATATGATTCTTCCATCGGAGTCAGCAGTAGAGACTGCGAAAAAGGAAGAAACGTATGGTGGTTATAATAGCTTAAAAGATGCGGTAGAACAGATTAAGAAGTTAGAGCTACAGATTGATCAGCTGCAATCCTCTAATACAACTTACGTAGAACAGATTGAAGCCTTAAAGGCTGAAGTGAAGCGCTTGAAAACATTTGAAGATAATCAGGTAGCATTTCAGGATATTAAAGAAGAATTTTATCAGGAAGTTGTATATGCAGAGAATGGACCAGGAGCGGATGAATATCAGAAATATTATGAAGAAATGGATCCGACAACAGCAGAGCAGCTTTATAAGCAGGTAATTCAATCTGAAGCAGTGGACAAGAAGATGAAAGAATATGCTACAACATTTAGTAAAATGCAGTCTACGGAGGCGGCTAAAATACTTGGTTCAATGACAGATAATCTAGAATTAGCAGCACAGATATTAGAATCATTGGGAGTAGAAGACAGAGGAGCTATTATGGGGGCGATGGATCCGGCCGTGGCTGCAAGGATTACCAAAATAATGGACCCTAACTCTTAAGCAAGAAGGAAAAATTACCGATATATATTATGTAAGCAAATGCGCTTTTTTAGCGCATTTTGTTTAATAGATTAAGCACATTGAAAACAAAAGAGAGGAGGAAATGATATGACAAGTGCACCAGTGAGAGACGTGATGTATGGAATGGAATCAGTCTCTCATGCAAACACTGCAAAGAAAACAGAAACTGCACAGGAAAAGGAGCATGATTTTAGAATGATTATGAATCAAGCGAAAAATCAGGCAAAACAGACAGTGCATCAGCCGAATGAAGAGAAGGTTGAAAAGAAAGATATTTCACAATCAAAAGATACATACAAAGCGGAAGACGAATATGAAACGAAAGAAACTCCTAAAAAGGAAGATTTTAGAAGCGAAGAAGCCGGAAAGAACAAATCTGATAAGCTCAATAATGTATCAGAAGCTGAGCCGATTGATGAAGAGGTAGAAACGGCGGTGGAAGGTATTGTGAAAGAGGTTATGCAGGAAATAGAAGAAATGCTTGAGGTGAGTGAAGAAGAGCTGGTGGATGTTTTAGAACAGCTTGGACTACAACCAATTGATTTACTTAATCCTGATAATATGGCGTCGATTATGACAGCGTTAACCGGAGAAGATTCCACGATTCAGCTTGTCATGGATGAGGAAATGTATCTTACTTTGCAAGATTTGATGCAAATGGTAGAGGATAAGACACAGGAGCTTATGAGTGCAACGGGGCTTTCTGATGAAGAGTTGGAAGCAGTTATGGATCAGTTGAAACTGTTAACGAATCAACAACTTTCTCACGAGGAAATGGAGATGAAACAAGTACAGATTCTTCCGTTTGAGTCAGAGGAAGAAGTGGTGGCGGAAGATGGAGATGTATCAGTTATTGTGAAGAATGAGAACGATTTACAAGATGTTCAGACAACAGAAGTGACACAGGATTCGCCAGAACGTACTGTAGAAAAGACAGAGACGGGAAAAAGTGAGGATTCGTTATTTCAAGAACAGCAACAAAATATGCAGAGCTTTCAAAATATGTCTGATGAAATTTCACAGCTGGCAGGAGAAAGCAAGTTAGAGGGTACTGGAACTCCGAATACAGAGAGTATCTTAAAACAGCTTGCTGATTATGTGAAAATCCAAAAAGGCAAAGAGCTGACAGAGATGGAGTTACAGCTTCATCCGGCAAGTCTTGGAAATGTGAAAGTTACACTTGCTACCAAAGGTGGTGTTGTAACAGCACAGCTCACAACAGAGAATGAGATTGTAAAAAATGCGATAGAATCACAGGTATCGCAGTTAAAACAGAATCTTGAAGAACAGGGGGTTAGAGTAGAGGCGATTGAAGTTTCTGTAGCAAGTCACCAGATGGAAAGAAATTTGGAACAGAATGCAAAGGATGGAGAACAGGAACAAAAACAAGAGACAGGCGGTATTCACAAAATCCGCAAAACAAGCATCAATTTGAATTCTTTTGAGGATGCAGATGAACTGCTCGAGGAAATGACAGGAGCAGATGATGCAACAAGAATTGCTATGGAAATGATGGCAATGGGTGGCAACAGGATGGATTTACTTGCGTAGGAAGAAAGGAAATAAGTTATGAGTTTAGTGGCACCAGTCGTAGACGGAAAATTACAGACATCATCAACTTCTTCGGATTCTCTTGCGGGTGCAAAGGATAAGTCGAGTGTAGACAGTGATATGTTTCTTACCTTATTGGTAGCGGAAATGCAAAATCAAGACCCGTTAGAGCCAACCAGTAATACAGAATGGGTTTCTCAGTATGCAACCTTTACACAGGTAGAGCAAATGACAGAAATGGGAGAATCCATGGATTTACTTCGTGCAAACAGCATGATTGGCAAAGAAGTTGTAATGAAGGTAACGAGTGAAAGTACCGGAGAGACAAGTTATAAGAGAGGTATAGTGGATTATGTTACGGTAGAAGATGGGGAAGCTCTTCTTGTTATTGATGAAGAGAAATACTCTATAGGTGACCTTGACAGCGTTGCTAGTGAAGAATACTTTACAGCATATGATTTATATACCGAGTTTGTAGGAATGATAGAAGCACTTCCAAGTCTCAACTTAATTGATAAGTCATATGAAAATACAGTAGGTAAAGTATATAAACTTTATAATGACCTTACTGAGTATCAGAAGAATTATATTGATAAGTATGCAGCAGGCCATGTATCTTCATATGAAGCATATATCAAGAAGATGGAACAGTTGGGAATAACATTTAACCAAGAAACAACAGAAAAGGTAACTACCTTAGATGATGTATTGAATGCATTTAATAAGAAGATGGATGATTTGTTGGTTCAAATCTCAGCTTTAAATATGACAAACAAAAATAATACTTCAGAAGGTCAGGCTTCAGGAATAGCTAGTGCAGGAAACGAAGCGGCTGGAGGAACACAGCCTTCAGAAAAGGCAGAAGGAAACGAAGCGGCTGGAGGAACACAGCCTTCAGAAAAGGCAGAAGGAAGCGAAGCAACCGGAGGAACACAGCCTTCAGAAAAGGCAGAAGGAAGCGAAGCAACCGGAGGAACACAGCCTTCAGAAAAGGCAGAAGGAAGCGAAGCAACCGGAGGAACACAG
>JAXJRB010000026.1:0-16663 GCA_036310845.1 Lachnospiraceae bacterium
AAGAAATCAAGCGGAGAAACGAAAGGAAGACAGGGAAGCTCTTCAAGAAATTATGATGTGCTTGGCAGGGAACTGTTTACACCGGATGAAGTGAGAAAGCTGGATAACAAGAAATGTATTATCTTTATCCGTGGTTTTGACCCGATTATGGATAACAAGTATATTCCATTTGCCCATCCGATGTTTAAACAGACAGCAGATGGTGGCGGAAAGCCTTATGTACACCATATGAGCAGTAATAATGAGGTCATTGGTCCGCCTTACGAGATTTTATCCCAGAAAGCTTTGGAGCACTATAAGCAGCTGAAAGAAAAAGGCGAGAATGTCTATATTGATAAGCTGACTTATGAGGAATTCATGATGATTGGAGATAAGGAGCTTGGGTGGAGATTCCAGATGCTTGATGAACAGGAGCAAAAAGACCGTTTCAATGCAGAGCAGGGACAGGAGCTTGAGTATTCCGAAGAATCAGAGATAACGGATAAAAGAAAGGAACTTCCTAAGATTGATGGTAAAGACACGATTCTTAGAAGAATGGCTCAGTGGGAGTTTACAAAGGAACAGCAGGAGGAGGCACAGAAGGCAATGATTGTCGGAGTGCCTGAAAATAAAATATTGGAATACTTCTATCCGGATGTCGAAGTCGAAGAGATGAGACAGGTTAGGGAAAATTTTGAGAAAGCATCAGCCTAAACAGGTTGGTGCTTTTTTTAAGGAGGTGGTTGTCGCAATACCGTGTCAGGGAAAGCCTGACTGAATTTCACAACCGGGGATATCCCGTTCAGATACAAACTAAGTGCCTGACCGGATATCCCGGTCGGGTAAATCAAAAAAAGGAGATTGAAAGCATGAGACAGAATGAAAGCAATTTAACAATGACAACTGATGTGGCAGTAACCACAAATACAACAAATATGGAGGAAAAAGGAATGAAGGGATTTTTTAAGAACATGAAGAAAAAGGTATTGCCTGCAGTGGCAGGTTCGGTAACAGGAGCAATGCTTATGACAAGCACATGTTTTGCCGCCGGTACAGGTACAACAGCGGTAACACAGCCACTTGAGAACTTAAAGACACTTGTAATTGCAGTAATCGGTGCAGTCGGTGTAATTATTCTCGCAAAGAATGTCATGGAGTTTGCACAGGCATATCAGCAGCAGGATTCCTCAACAATGAACTCTGCTCTTAAGGGTATTGTAGCCGGAGTTATGATGGCAGGTATTTCAACAGTATTAACATTCTTAGGTTTCTAGGAAAAGCAAAGAAGCGAGGTGAGAAAGAATGGATATTTTTAATCTTGGAGATCAGATCCTTGCTCTTCTCGAAATGGTATTTGGATTTTGGAACAATCAGATATCGCTTGTATTTTCAATGTTAGGTCAATCGCCCGTGAACTTCAAAGGTGGAGGTCCATGGGCGGTTATCGCCGGCATTGAACCGATATTTGTTGCTGTTGGCTCTTCGCTTGTAGTACTGTTCTTTGTCATAGGCTTTTGTAGTGAAAGTATTGATATCAGGGAAGAGATGAGGTTTGAAGTAATCCTTCGTATGCTGATTCGACTGGGACTTGCGGAATGGTTTGTCGCAAACAATGTCACGATTATGAAGGCATTTTTCACATCCATAGGAAATCTGGTTAATCTGCTATCGGCAGGAAGCTATACAACACTTACGATTGACAGTACACAGGCTGATATCATCAAAAATCTTGGTTTTGGAGAGAGTCTTATCATGCTGATACTGGCAGCACTTCTTTCCATCATCATTATTATCTGTGGTTTCTTTATGATATACACGGTATATTTCAGATTCCTAAGATTACTGATTATTGTTCCTATGGGTTCCATTGCATTTTCGACAATGGGTGGTAACAGAACGGTGAACCACACAGTAGCTGCATACTGCAAATACTTCCTGTCTGTGACATTTGAGGCTGTAACAATGGCACTTGCTATAATTGTCTGCAATGCCTTTATCAATGCGGGTCTTCCGACATTTACTTCAAGTTATGCAGACTGGGCAAAAACGCTTATTTATCTTTGTGAAATGACATTTACCATTGCACTTACGGTAGGAAGTGTAAAGGGAGCACAGAGTCTGACAAGCAAGGCATTTGGACTGTAGGAGGTTATGGCATGAACGAAGAAATAAAAGTGATGAAGGATGACCGGGGAGTGGAGTATAAGTGTCTGACTTATACTTCACGCTTTACCGGAGAAACAGATGTGGCATTTGACATTCAGCAGTATATGAATAACGGAAATATGTATATCGGTCTTGGGTGTAATGAAGAAGGATATCTGGAACCATTTGCAGATTTGACAGTAAACCTTGGGGATACAACACCAAATTACTGTGCATATGTAGACACTAATAATCTGCCGGATGCAGAAAACTTTATTGCAGACAACGAACTTGGAACATTTACAGGTTTTGTTAAGAGAAGCGGTTACTGTGAATATCCGTTGTATATGTTTAATCCGGATAAACTTAGAGAGCTTTGTCCGGATGGACTTGCAATGTATGAGAAGAACAAAGGAATCATATCAGAGAATAAGCAAAAAAATGAAACGAGGTGAGAAAATTGGTAATTGAAATCAACAAGGATATTGACCGTTATCAGGAATCAGTTGCTATGGGGCTTACAGCCAAGCAGCTGATTTTTTCGATTGCAAGTGTTGTGATAGGTGGAGGTCTTGTATATCTTCTTTATCCGTTTATCGGACTTACGGGAGCTGCATATGTAGCTATCCCGGTTGTAGCACCGATTGCACTCGGTGGATTCTATTCCTATAACGGGATGAGTTTCTATGAGGTAATGGGAAAGAAATTCCACTATATGTTTGGAAACAGGGCATTAACCTATGTCTCAACGGAGGGCGAGCCTGCAATTAAGGCATATGAGCTGGAACAGGCAAACGCTTTGAAAGCAAAGGGAAAGGGTAAAATGTTTGGTGCTTCAGGCAAAGCAGATGTATCAGTTTCAGATGAAATTGATACGGATAAAAAGAAGAACAGTCAGGCAGAGTTTGAAGCAAGTAAGAAGAAAATGATGAGAATGCTTATCATATGCATGATATTTATCGTGCTGCTGGTTGGTGTTGCGGTTGCATATAAGCTTGGTTATCTTGCACCACTCATCAGTTATGTAACTAAGAAATAATATCTGACCTGTTTGGTCGGAGTGATTTTGGCATCAGCCGGATTGCTCCGGCGGTGCCTCAGAAATAAGGAGGACAAACAAATGGGTTTATTTACAGATGGATTTAAGGAACTGAAAAAAGCAAGTGAACCACTTTACAAATCCCCTAAATCCATACAGGAAACAATTGAGATTATGGCAGTAGCAGAAAATGGTATCTTCGAAGTGGCAAGGAACCGTTACAGTAAATGTTATCTGTTTCAGGATATTAATTACACTACTACCAATGAGGATGAGCAGATAGATATCTTTGAGAGATACTGCAAGTTCCTCAATTCACTTGACTGTAATTACAAGATTACGGTCAATAACAAGAATAAAAATATGACAGAGCTTCGGGAAAAGGTCATGTTCCCCAAGAAGGGTGACGGCTTTGATGAGTACCGTCAGGCATACAACGACATCATTGAGGAAAAGATTCTGGATGGAAGACAGGGAATCGAACAGGAAAGATATCTTACCCTTACCATTGAGCGTAAGAACTTTGAAGAGGCAAAGGCACAGTTTGCCACTTTGGAAGCCACCATTCACAAGGCATTTAATGAGCTTGGAACAGAGATTGTTCCCCTTACCGGTAATCAGAGACTTAAGATTCTCCATGATTTTTACCATCTTGGAAATGAGGAAGAATTTGACTTCGATATTAAGAAGGCTAAGAAGGTGGGAGCTGACTTTAAGAATGATCTCTGCAATGGGATGATTAAGTTCTTCCCGGACAGCTTTGAGGATGAGAGCAAGTTCTGTAAGGCACTTTTTATCAAGAAGTATCCAAGCAGCTTATCAGACAGGTTTTTGAATGAAATTACTTCATTACCTGTTCACTCCATTACAAGTATTGATGTAGTACCTGTGCCAAAGGATTTGACAACCAAGACATTACAGAAGAAATACCTCGGTATTGAATCTGACATTATCAAACAGCAGAGAGTCCGTAACAAGAACAATGACTTTTCTTCTGAAATCTCTTATGCAAAGAGAACGGAGAAAAAGGAAATTGAGGCAATCATGGATGATGTCCGTGAGAATGACCAGTGCCTGTTCTATGTGGGTGTGACTATCATTCTTATGGCAGATTCAAAGAAAGAGCTGGAGAGTATCACGGAAACCGTTGAAACCATTGGAAAGAGAAACAGCTGTACCATTGATGTGCATTATCTGAAACAGAGGGAAGCACTCAATACAGCACTTCCGATTGGTGTAAGACAGGTGGAAACCATGAGAACCATGCTCACACAGTCCCTTGCGGTGCTTATGCCATTTAATGTGCAGGAGCTGAATGATGAGGGTGGTGTTTATTATGGTATCAATCAGGTAAGTAAGAATATCAATATCGGAAACCGAAAGAAGCTGATTAATGGAAATGGGTTTGTTTTCGGAGTTCCGGGTTCCGGTAAATCCTTCTTCTGTAAGGCTGCGATGGGGCAGGTATTTCTCTCTACCGATGATGAAATCATAATTATAGACCCAATGAACGGTGCGACACGTTGGCAACTGAAAAGGTTGTCCACTTATGCGTCGCGTTTATATAAAAACAATTAGCATAAGGAGAACTAAATATGCGAAAAGTCGAATGAGAGGGTAACGCCTCGAAGGGCTTCCTTAATACTCCGACTGGCATGGAATAGGTAAATATGAAGTGTCAGAAGCTCGGTGAAGTCGGCAGAAGCATACCGAAACATTAAGTTGCCGAAAGGTTCCCAGAGGTGGGAGTTGTATGTGATATGCCGGAGGTCTATAAAATACCTATGGTTAGAATGGAATAAAAGCTGACGAGTACAGCTAAAAACTGACGAATCCTCGAATGTACAGGTCTATATCGGGATGTGGTCGAAAGGTCATGTGACACAATTAGTGTCGTTACTTGTGGATGAGTAAAAATCGTTCATATGAAAGTCCATACAATGTTACAGGCATTGGTAAAGTAACAGGCTTATAGAGGAAACCTAAGGGTATATGTAAAGATAGCATATTTGGAACGTGGAAAGCTGGCAACATGGAGATTTTACCATCTGTGAAGTGTTTACAGGGAAAAGCTGTGTGAGATTAGCATAGTTATAACCTGTATTTATGCCAGTGAGAGTGGTGGCACAGTACCGATGAAACCATGATAATAAGTGGTGGAGGGATAGCCACTAGTCGTGTGCTAGAGCAAGTAGAGAGTTCAGCATGGGTTCGTGTAAGACTAAGAGATGTATTACTCTGAAAGGAGGGTACAGACCATGTTGAAGAAAGACAAGCTGAGATACAACGAATATTTTGATATGCAGAGCATATTTGATGAGTTGTATCAACAAAGCAGAAACAACAATAATTTTTACAAGTTAATGGAGGTAATAGGTTCAAAGCAGAATATCAGATTAGCATACAGAAATCTGAAAGGTAATACTGGTAGTAAAACCAAAGGTACTGACGGAAAGACAATAGAGGATATTTCCAAACTTAATGATGAAATGCTGATAAAGGAAGTGAGAGCCAGATTAGAGGACTATAATCCATTACCAGTGCGGAGAGTATATATTCCAAAGCCTGGCAGTGATAAAAAGAGACCTCTTGGCATACCGACTATATGGGACAGACTGATTCAACAATGTATTTTGCAGGTGCTAGAACCCATATGCGAGCCGAAATTTCATAATCATTCCTATGGATTCAGACCAAACAGAAGTACCCACCACGCAGTCAGCAGAATGGTAAGCCTTATCAATTTAGGCAAACATTATTATTGTGTGGATATTGATATTAAAGGATTTTTCGATAATGTCAATCATGGAAAACTAATGAAGCAAATCTGGAATCTTGGAATCAGGGATAAAAGGCTGTTGTGTATTATAAGCAAACTTTTAAAGTGTGAAATCGAGGGAGAGGGAATACCGACTAAAGGAACTCCACAAGGGGGAATACTTTCTCCGTTATTATCTAATATTGTGTTAAATGAACTTGACTGGTGGATAAGTGACCAATGGGAAACTTATATGCCACGAAAGGGAAATAGCAAAGGTTTTGCACAATATGCCAGACAATACACAAATCTGAAAGACGGATATATTGTGCGTTATGCAGATGACTTTAAAATAATGTGCAGAACATATCCAGAAGCACAAAGATATTACCATGCTGTAGTAGATTTTCTGAATAACAGGCTGGGATTGGAAATCAGTCCAGAGAAGTCTAAGGTAACAAATTTGAAAAAGAATTCATCAGATTTTCTTGGATTCAAAATCAAAGCAGTGCCACAGGGAAAATCAAAGTATGGTTATGTTGCAAAAACAGATATGTGTGAAAAAGCCTTGAAGAAATCAAAAGCTAATTTGAGACAAAAGATTCTTGAAATACAGAATCATACAAACGCAGAGGAAGTAAAGAAGTATAACAGTGCAGTCACTGGGATACAGAATTATTATCGGATTGCAACGAATGTTTATAACAACCTTACAGAGGTTGATTATGCTTTATTACGAACCCTTAACAACAGGTTGAGGAAGAAAGCAAAAATAGTCAGATTCGGAGAAACTCCAAGTGATTTCAAAAAGAAAACAACAGGAATCAGAGACTGTAAAAAGATTTACAGAATTATGGATATTCATATGTTGCCGATTACAGGAGTGCATCATAAATCTCCAATGAATTTTTCACAGGAGATATGCAATTATACTGAAAAGGGCAGAAAGAAAATTCATAATAATCAGAGAGCAGTGGAAAGCAGTAAACTGAAAGCATTTCAGATGTTTCTTAATGAAGATGATACGATTGAATTTAGAAATAATGTGGTTTCAAAGTTCGTGGCACAGTATGGGAAATGTTACATTACTGGAAATGAATTAGAGCCAGAAAATGCAGTCGGTATCAGAATAAAACCAAAAGAAAGAAATGGTACTGACGATTATAGCAATATCGTTATTGTTAGCAAAGCTGTTATTCCACTTATTGAAGATAAAAATGCTGATTACTGTAGTAACCTTTCGGAAAAGCAGAAAGTGAAGCTGAATCGACTAAGACGAGCTAGAAAACTTAAACCTGTCAAAGGAACTTGTAAACTTGCTTGAACACGAGGGAACGCCGTATGCGGTGAAAGTCGCACGTACGGTGTGAGTCGGGGGAAAAGTTGGAGATAATTTCAAAGGCTTACCTATCGACATAATACTTCGATATTGCGACAACCTATGGCGGCACGGTCATCAATATGTCCACTTACACGGACAACTATGTGAATCCTCTTTCCATGGATGTATGGAATCTTGATCAGAATGATACTAAGGGCTGGGTAAGGGAAAAAGGTGAGTTCATGCTTGGTCTTTGTGAGCAGTGTATCGGGGACAGTCTTAATTCCCGTCAGAAATCCATTATTGACCGATGTGTAAGAAAAATGTATATCGACATTGCAAGAAGCAAGGAGAAGTATATTCCGGTTATGAGTGATTTTTATGATATTCTTATGGCACAGCCGGAGGAAGAGGCAAAGGAGATTGCCTTATCACTTGAGCTTTTTGTAAATGGTTCACTTAACATTTTCAATCATCAGACAAATGTGGATGTGGATAACAGATTTGTGGTTTATGGAATCAGAGACTTAGGTACAGAGCTTAGTCCTATTACAATGCTTGTCATGATGGAGTCCATCCAGCAGAGAATCGTTGAGAATGGAAAGAAAGGAAAGGCAACATGGCTCTATATTGATGAATTCCATGTTCTTTTAAATTCAGAGTATTCCGCAAAATATTTGCAGCAGCTTTGGAAGAAAGTAAGAAAACAGGGAGGTCTGTGTACCGGTATTACTCAGAATGTTATAGACCTTTTACAGAATTATACAGCTACAACAATGCTTGCAAACAGTGAGTTTGTGGCACTTCTTAAACAGGCAAATACAGACAGCTCCAAGATGGCAGAGGTTATTGGAGTATCGGATGCACAGCTTAGATTCGTAACCAACAGCCAGTCAGGTATGGGACTGTTAAAGTGTGGTAATGTGGTTATTCCGTTTGATAATCAGATTAGAAAAGATACCAGTCTTTATAAGCTATACAACACGAATTTACACGAAAAAATTTCAGAAATGAAAGAGAAGGAAAAGCAGAAAAATTCATAGTATAATTGTGACACTTATGGTAAAATCGTATCAGATGTCGAAAGATGTCTGATACGAAAAGGAAAGGACGAGAAATATGAACAAAAGTGTCAGTATTATTACGGATTTGGATGGTTCAAAAATAGCCCTTATTAATGATATAAGATTTAAGTCGAGGAAGGGGATAGATTGGAATGAAGTAGAGCAGTATCTGAAAGAATATATTGGAGAATACTTTGAAATATCCGAAACCTCAGAGAAAATATATATCGGTTCTGATTTTCCGGATGAGTTCAGTCATTCAAATGATACAAAGGGATTAAAAGGTGCTAATATGAAAGCGAAGGCAAACATTACGCCTGCTATTGGTGAACTTATCCAGATTGCTTCTGAAAAGGCACAGTATCCTGATTATAACAATAAACATGGAGCAAAGGCACAATTTGGATGGTATCGTTATAATACAAGATTTGGAATACCGGTTTATGATGAAGAAGGAAATCTGGAGCGTTATAACATTTTTTCGACAAGAATGCTTGTAAGATGTGATGCAGATGGAAAACTTTATCTATATGATTTGGTAAGAACAAAAAAAGAAACGAGCAAGCCGCATGAGCAATAGCTGTACGGTAGTAAACTTCGTTTCTTTCTAACACCTATAATAAAGGTATATGTATTGTTTGTCAAGAAGAAAATCTAGGATGTGATTTCATGGCATACAGCCAGCAACTTTGGGACGAAGCAAAAAGAAAATGCAAACTTGGGGAAGAAGAAATAAGAATGGCAAAGGAAATGGGACTTAATCCCAAGAGCCTGATTAAGAATATTCCAAATAAGAGCGAACAATGGAAAGCTCCTGTGAAAGAATGGATTCACGATATGTATGACAAAAGGCAGGAGAAGTCGAGAAAGAAAGCAGAACGAAAAACAAAAGGAAAAAATAACATTTAACTAAGCCGTTATGGAGAGTACATCTTCATGGCGGCTTTTTTGTTGGCATTAGAAAGAAGGTGAGAAAATTGAAAATCAAAAAGGTCGATGACAAGCCTATGGTGATCCATACCAAGAAGAAAGCAAAGCTTCATACACATGAACCAAAGAAAGCTTCCATCAAGGCTTCCAACATCTATACGGTTGACCGAAGTCCGAAGATTAAAGGGTCGAAGATTGCAACTACTGAAAACAAGAAGTTTCGGCGGAGTACGATTCATCCGGTTAAGAAGGCAAAGAAGGGAATGTTCAGGCAGTACCGGGCAGCATTAAAGGAATCAAAGCAGTCTATTAAGACAAAGAATTCTTCCATTAAGGTCGCAGGCGCAGCCGGGGCACAGACGGCGTTAAGCCAGATGGAAGGCGGTGAGGAAGTCAGGGATGCGGCAAATATTGCTTATGTTGCAACAAGACCGGTAACGGGGACTGCATCCAGGGGAGCTGAATTGTTCAGGCGAAAGGCACTGGCTGAGAAAAGAAAGCGTATTAAAAAGGTGGAAGCCGGAAAGAAGCTTGCCAAGAAAACAGCAAAAGAAACTGCTAAGACCGCTGCAAAGGAGGCATCCAAAGAGACTGCCAAAGCAGCGGCAAAGGAAGGTGCAAAAGTAGCAGCAAAAGTTGGAACCACTGTTGCAGGAACAGCAGCCGGAGCAGAGACAGGTCCGTATGCTCCTCTGATTGGTATTGCTGTGGGTAAGGCGGTTGGAGATAAGATTGATAAGATGGATGCCCAGAGAAACAGCAGAAACCGAAAAATCAGGTTCTTTCTGGATAAGATGAAAGCAGAAGGTGAACAGCAGGACAGTTTTGCAAAGCTGGTTAAAGATTTGTTTGTCAACAAAATGGCACTACCCATAAAAAAGATTATGGTTGCAGTAGGAGGATTTTTGCTGGTACTTGTGTTACTCATTGCGGTAACAGTTCTTCCGGTAGTAGCAGTAATTGCTATTCTCTACAACTCGCCATTTGCTTTCTTTCTCCCACCACTGGAGTCGGGAGATACGGTGACTACGGTTACAAGTGCTTATGTCTCGGAGTTTAACATGGATATAAACACTCTGGCAAATGAACACACGGGATACGATACCGGGCAGATAGTATATGTGGATTTTGAAGGAGAAAGTGCAGGAAACTTCAATGATATTGTCACCATCTATATGGTCAAATATGGCGTTGGGGATACTGCTACCGTTATGAATGATACCTCCAAAAACAGGCTTAAAGAAGTATTTGACGATATGTGTTCCTACACAACAAGTTCCGGGAGTGAAACCACTGAAAATGAGGATGGTTCAACCACTACACAGACTGTATTGTATGTCAATGTGAAGCTGAAAACCTGTTATGACATGATAACGGAATACAATTTTGATTCAGATCAAATCGAACTGGTTGAGGAAATGATGCGGATGTTTGGCAGTACAAGTGGTGTCACACCGCAATCAGCTCTGACACAGGCAGAGGTGGATGCCATTTTGCAGGACATTACAGATCCGACACAGCGAACCGTTGTCTCCTATGCACTGACAAAGGTAGGCTATCCGTACAGTCAGCAGTACCGAGACACAGGCAATTATTATGATTGCAGTTCCCTTGCCTACTATTCATGGAAAGCAGCCGGTATTGATATCAGCTACGGTGGAGCAAATACGGCAGCTGCGGAGGCAGAAGGTCTTGACAGTGCAGGTTATACAGTATCTTATGCAGATATGCAACCGGGAGATTTGATTTTCTACAGCTATGAGAGAAATGGCAGATACAAGAATATCAGTCATGTGGCTGTATATGTTGGAAATGGAATGGTGGTAGAAGCAAAAGGTGTTGCTTATGGCGTAACCTACAATGCAGTACCGAATGTGGGAAGCATTGTACTCATTGGCAGACCACAGTAATCAGGAAGAACTATAAAAAAGCAGCATCTGGCAGAGCTTCGGTTTTGCCGGATGTTTTTGGTTAGGAGGGCAAAATGAAATTAAACGATATGATTTTTGTGATTGAGAACCGGAAGGGAACGGTTGAAACCAACTTCCTTCTGACACTTGATGACACGATAGAAATGCTTAAGCAGTCCGGCGAGTATTCCATGAAAGAGACAGCAGCTATCTTTTCAGAGCTTGGAAGAACCATGACTGAGCCTGACTGGGCAGAGGTATATCTGGCTGGTAACAAGACTCTTTTCATGTGTTATTGCAGAGATGAAAGCCATCTTAGAGCATTTCTCAATAAGAAATTTAATGATGAAAATGTCGAAGATGTGCGTTTTGATTATGAAAGATGCAGTCTTGAATGTAAGGAAAAGATAAGGCTTTATGGGATTACTGAAAATGGAGAGAAAGACAAGATGGTTGAGCATCATTACAGCCATATGGAACACAGGTTCAGTCAGGGAGAAACACTCCATAATTTCAATGGTAAGGATTATAAGGTTGTGGAGCTATTATCACCAAGAAATCTGCTTCTTATGGATATGAGCAATGGAAACTTTGTGGTGGGACTTGGTACAAGCCTTTTTATGAGACAGATAAAGGGAGATAATGAGGAGCCTGAAATTGGTATCGAATGGGAGCACGGAATATATCTTTCTTCCAAGCCGTCATGCATTGACTTTCAGGGCATACGGGAAGATTATGGCGGAACAAAGATGGAAAAAGACAGGGAGGATATCCGTTTTGAGCAGGAGGATTATTTCACACAGCTTCACAAGTTAGCCAATAATCCCCATTGCAGTGAGGATATCAGGGAGCTTCTAAGTGAGATTATGCGTGCGGAATTCTGTACGGATAAAGTGGATAAGTTTCATCAGAATCTTTCTGCCGGAATATATGATGAGGACAGTGAGATGAAAGTCTTTCCTGTTACGGTTAGTAAAGATATGGAGAGTGTACTAAATGTCAGGGGAATAGATCTGGAGGATGCAATAGAGGTTGCAACCAATGTAATCAGTATGGCAGAAGTACACATGGATAAGCAGAAAGCGAGGTAAATTCTGTATGGCTAAACGAAAGGATTTTGATATTGAAATCAGAGAAGAGTTATCAAGAACAGTTACTGTGAAAGCAGAAACTCTTGGTGATGCCATTAACCAGGTAATGGATCAGTACAAAAGAGGCGAGATTGTTCTTGATGCTGAGGACTTTGTGGGAAAAACAATAGATGCTGCACCCACACAGCAGAATACAAGATAGACGGAGGAATATTGAATGAGCAGAAAAGAAAATATAGAAAAGAACATGGAATTTCTAATCAAGGAATTGCAGAAGGAATGGGATGTTTCAAAGGAGACAAAGCACAGAGTAACAATATCAGTAAAGGATGCAAGAAGGGTTCGTAACAAGGTACAACAGCAGATTGCGGATATGGGAGAGATGCTTCATAATCAGTCGGAAATAAGCTTTAAGGAGAGCATGAAGCTTTGCAGAGCAAATTATGTCACTTTAAGAGTTGCAAGAAAGCTTATTGCAGGACAGAATGCAGCCGAAGCCGCAGGAGAAGCGGAATATACGATTGCCTTTGACAAAGAAGAGTTCAGTTGTTTCCGCAAGCTTGCGGCAGAGTAAGGGAGGATGTCTATGGGAGAAAAATTCAATATCATATATGCCGATCCGCCTTGGAAATTCCAGACGTATTCGGAGCGTGGCAGTCAGCTAAAATCAGCAGACTGCCATTATTCATGTATGAAGTTCGATGACATTCTCTCTCTTCCTGTGGAAAGCATTGCAGCAGATGACAGTATCCTGTTTTTGTGGGTAACATTCCCGCTTCTTAAAGAAGGGCTTGAAGTAATGAAAGCGTGGGGATTTACCTACAAGACCTGTGGTTTTAACTGGGTAAAAAGAAATAAGAAAGCAGACAGCTGGTTTATGGGACTTGGTTACTGGACCCGTTCCAACTCGGAAATATGTCTGCTTGGAACAAGGGGGCATCCGTCAAGGGTGTCCCGTTCCATTTCGCAGGTGTGTGATGCAAGAATTATGGAACACAGCAAAAAGCCGGAGGAGATACGGGAGAGAATTGTAGAGTTATGCGGTAATCTTCCAAGAATTGAGCTTTTTGCGAGGGAGAGATGTGAAGGCTGGGTAAGCCTTGGAAATGAAATTGATGGAAAAGACATCAGAGAAGCAATATGGGAGGTGTAGCATATGAGCGTAGATTACAAAGTCAGGCAGATTTATAACGTGGTTATAAAAGAAGTGACGGAAACACCGGAAAGTTGGAAATCAGTGCTTCGACTTGCCGGGCAGATATACCGTTATGAATTTGATAATGTTCTCATGGTATATGTACAAAAACCACATGCCACTTTGGTTGCTGATTTTGACACATGGAAAAAGGTAGGCAGGTATGTAAAGCGTGGAAGTAAAGGGATTGCAATCTATCCTTCCAGAGCATTGCAGCCATATATGAGATATGTGTTTGATATCAGTGATACGGGTGGAAAACAGTCGGAGCTTACCTGGAATCTTGACGGAGATAAGCTGCCAGAGTTTATGGAATATCAGGTAGCACATGGGAAGTATCAAAAGTATGAAGGAGTGACAAGAGAAGATTCACTAATTGCTCTAAAGGACTTTACAAAGCAGGAAATCGGAGTCATAATTGAAGAGGAATTCGAAAACCGAATGACCGAATTATCACAGATTACAGGCAGTGTGATTAAGGAATTCAGCGAAAAACGTGAGGGCTTACAAGAAGTACCGGACCTTGCCGAGCTTGCAAGAAAAGGGATTTTATATGTTGTAGGTACGAGATGCGGATTTGACTTGTCTGCTGAAGAACAGGATTTTAGTCAGATTGTAAAAGTAACGGACGAAGATACGATTTACCGTCTTGGTTCCCTCATATGCGATGTCTCCTGTAATGTTCTTAGAGCATTTAGTAAAGATTGTAGGGCTGTTGAGAATCAGAAAAGCCTTGGATTTTCTGGTGCCGTGCCGATGTCAGCGAAGCTGACAAATTCAGATGGAGGCACTGGCAATCCGCCGGAGGCTACAATTCTGAGGAACGAAGAATTGGAAAGGAGAATTGCATATGGTAGCAGAATTAGAGTACAAGGAAGTGGACGGACTTCTGTATCCGGTACTGGAGATTCCGGACGAGAGGGAGAACTTGGCGAGACTGGGCAAATACGGACGTCAGGCGATGAAGTATCTGGAGGAGAACGAACCGGCGAGATACAAGAATCTGCTTCGTACGGGCAGAATGACAGAGAAGATGTTGGAAGTGGAGGAAGAAGCGAACCGGATGATGGAGCAGCTTCAGAAACAGTATCTAATAAAGAACAAACCACAGGATCCAAGCAGTACGATGGAAATGTGGAAGCTGAGAGAACAGGCGAAGATGATGGCAGAAGAGATCGTTCTGGCGGAGATAGTGTTGAAATACCATTAATTAGTAATGAGTATGATGAAGAACTGAATAAGGAGCTTGATGAGATTAATTCATTAGGCATGAAAAAGGAAGCTGTTGAGTATGTTCAGGCTTCCTTTTTTGATGCCGAGTATGGTCTGATTGATTCTTCCAAGAAATCACAGGCAGAACCGAATGAGTATATGCAGAAGTTCCAGCAGGAAATGGCAGATGCAAAAAGCGGGAAGTACAATTATCTCAATCCAAAGAAATCATCATTTGTTCCACATGAATATGTCAAAACAGTGCTTCTTAAAGGTTCAGGCTTTATGGGTGGCAGAGGTAGAATCTGTAAAATCTTTGAGACAGAGATTGATGCAGGAACAAGAGCCAAGCGTATTAAAGCAGAGTATGGCATTGGTGGTTCCGGTTGGCCTATTGAGGGTTTAGGACTTCATGGATATGATACTTTTAAGGGACACGGAATCAGATTTCAGTGGAGAGATGAGGAAGGAGAAGTGGAAGGCTATGTCTCATGGAAAGACATTGAAAGGGAGATAGCAGCACTTATCCTTACGGGAGAATACCAGCCGGAGAAACCGAGACTGGATGAGATACAGTCTGACGGTATGCGTGAAGATGATGAAATTATTGACGCAGATTTTCGGGAAGTGGATGACGAGGAGCAGGAAGAGGTACTGGATGAATTTGCCATTCCTGATGAGCCAGAAAGCTATGCAAGTGCAAGAAAATCATTGGAAGAAGCGTATGCAGAGGAGAGGGAGCTTACACCGGAAGAAGCTGCTTTGGAGGACAGACTTGTTACCATGGCGGAATATGGTGCAGAGCTGGAAGCAGAGGCAGACTATGAGCCAACTCCTGACCCTACACAAAAAACTTCATGGGAATTACAGTTCATCGAGCCGATTAACTATGCCGAAGTGATTGCAGGTATGGATGAAGATATGCTTACAGCCATGGAGATTCTTATATCGGAATGCAGCTGCTACACACCATTTAAACCGTTTCTTATGGACCTTGTGGCAACGAATGACCTGTTTATGCCTAACAAGCTTGAGTTCTTATCAGGCGTGGTGCTGAATGACAGAAAGGAACACAAGGCATATGCCAATAATCAGTACGGACTTGTGGAATACACCTTAAAGCCTTATGAAATTGACATCAATTACAAGAACAAAAAGGGAGAGCGTGTGACAGCCTCAACCGGATACCGTGAACTGTATGAAGTATTAAGCTATATGGTAAAGGTTCCTCATTACTGTGGGGAAGATCATCTAAAGTGGTATAAAGGCATGATTGCCGGGAGCAGGGTAAATATGGCACCTGTTTATGTTTCGTTTCTTGAAAAGCAGGAAGAAATCAGGGCAAACAGGGAAGCCACCAGACAGAGAGCACTTGCTAATGGCTGGGAGACTGCGGATAGCAATACTGCTGAATCAGCAGACACAAAAAGCGAAGCAAATCAAAAACACCAGACTGACGAACAGCAGAAGGCAACAGACAAAAGAAGAAACTTCCACTACAACCTCTGGGATTTACAGACCGGAGGGGCAAAGACCAGATACAAATGGAATGTGGAAGCCATAAGACTTTTAAAACAGATGGAAAGTGAAGGAAGGCTTGCAACAGCAGAAGAACAGAAAACTCTATCCCTGTATGCCGGATGGGGCGGAATCCCACAGGCATTTGATGATAAGAATAATGACTGGTCAAAGGAGTATGCAGAGCTTAAGGAACTGCTTACAGAGGATGAGTATGTTGCTGCAAGGGCTACGGTAAACAATGCTTTTTATACCTCGCCTGTAATATGCAGCTGTATCAATCAGGCACTTGTGAACTTCGGTTTCCGTGACGGAAATCTTTTAGAGCCGAGTATGGGTATCGGTAACTTCTTCGGAAGTCTATAAATAGTACAATAAAAATGTACAAACAATACAAAATAAAAATGTACAACTGATATACTGTTACCCTGGAGGTAGACAGTATGATTTTACAAAGTAACATTATTACAAACTTAGAAATTAATTCATTGGAGGATTTAT
>JAXJRB010000027.1:0-22348 GCA_036310845.1 Lachnospiraceae bacterium
AAAAAAGCACCAGTTTCCTGGTGCTTTCAGGCTATGCTGCTGAAAAAAATAATTCTCCAATCTGAAATGCCTGATTGTGGAAGGTATGATAATGTGAACTTCTAAACCACAATACATCTTCATCCACTGTGTTATTATCTAAAGCTTTTGCTACTGCCTGTTTCACACTCTCTGTAACAGGAACATTATTAATAATCCCATTACCCACACAAGTGAACTGCGCGCTCTGCCTTACAACCCCTTCTAACGTATCCGGAAATATTGGCGACTCCATTCTGTTCAATATAACACATGCAACCGTATATTGTGCTTCCGGACTTTCTCCTCTGGATTCTGCCGAAACCACCCTCTGCATAAGCATTATTTCTTCATCGGTTAATGTTGTCTTTCTCTTTGATGACTCTACAACATTTACAACCAACGGCATTGATACATCATGAAGCTTTGCTTGCTCGTCTGCAATAGCACGAATACTTAACTCTCCACGCCTCTGAGCTGCCATCACTTCCTTTTGATTTACTCCGTTTCTTTCTACAAGCATTGCTGTTTCCTGCGTTGTATTCAGAACCTTCGTAAGCTCCCCTATTCGAGGATCATTTTCTTGTGGATATCCCATACCAAGTACACTAAATGTAACAGTCATCAAGGTTACGGCTCCCACGATTCTTTTCATCATATTACTTGTTACCTCCATCTACCAATTATGTTTTACATAACTGGTGGCCAAAAGCCTCTGTTTCATTGACGCCTACTTTTACTAATTCATATAAGCATATATGAATTAAACAATTTTGAAATCATCGCTTAACAAAGTAGTAACATTTTCGAATACAAGAACCTATTATAACAATGACTGAATAAAAATCAACCCATTTTTTGTACTTATTTCAATACAACGTCAGTTATTTTGTGTTTTTAACCTCTTTTGTCGCTCAATTTAGTGTATTACTTTATTTTTCTATCCTTTAGCACACTTAAATCTCACACATTTACAACTTATAAAAATACAAATCGCTTGCATTTTTCTACCCAAAAAAAGTTTTTACTAGTCGAATCAAATATTCCATATCCTTTACACCAGCCGTTTCATATGCTGAATGCATTGCTAATTGAGGCAAACCAATATCTGCTGCCGGCATAGAAACTTGTGCCATTGCCAAATTCCCCAAGGTAGACCCTCCTGCAATATCCGAACGATTTGCATAGGACTGGATAGGCACATCACATTTTTTTCCTAATAACTTTACATAGGCTGCAGAATACGCATCTGTTGCATATTTCTGACTTCCATGATACTTCAAAACAATTCCCTTATTCAAAAATGGTTTATTTGTCGGATCCGCTTTTCCAGCTTGATTTGGATGACAAGCATGTGCATTATCTGCACTAAGCAAAAAGCTTCCCGCAATCCATGTTCGTAGCATTGCGGACGAAATGCCTAACCCTGTTGCTATATTGTCCAAGGTATCCCTTAACAAAGTAGAATCTGCTCCCTGTCTTGTCAGACTGCCCACTTCTTCATTATCAAAAATAGCATAAACATTAATATAGTTTTCTGATGCAGACTCTAAAATTGCCTGTAATCCACCATATACGCACCCTAAATCGTCATATCTTGGTGCCATGATAAATTCCTTATTTACACCTGCAAGAATAGTCTTTTCACAGTTTTCTACAAACAAATCACTCCCAAGAATATCTTCCTCGCAAATCTGCTCTCCCAAATCATTGCTTAATGCATCTGCAACCATTTCCTTTAAAGACTTGTATCCCTCTTCCTGTTTCATCGTATACAAAGGCAACATATCAATCTGTGGATTTAATGCCACTCCATTATTAACATCTCGATTCATATGAATTGCAAGATTCGGAATCATACAAATATTATCCGCTAGTTTAACAGGATAAGAGAATATTTCATTTTCTTTTGCAAGACATACCCTGCCTGCTATTGTAAGCGGTCTATCCATCCAGGTAGAAAGTATCATCCCTCCATACTTTTCCGTATTCCACACAACATAGTTTCCTTCTCTTTCCATTTCAGGACTTTCCTTAACCTTAAAAGCCGGTGAGTCTGTATGTGCCGCAAAAATATGAAAACCCTTTATTTCTGATATTTCACATTTTGGTACTCGAAAAGCCATGAGAGATGAATCATTTCGAATCAAATAATACGCCTTTCCCGCTTCCAAATTCCATACGTTTTTCTCACTCAAACACTTAAATCCGTTATTTTTTAATTGTTTTTCGACTTCACATACTGCATGATAACTTGTCAAACTATTATCTATAAATTGCATCATTTCTTGCATTTCTTGCATTTTTCACACCTCGACTCATTCATTTCCTTCACTTTACATGCATGCATATTGTATACAATAACACCTGTTTTATGTGAATCATCTCTTATATTAAATCTATTGCTTCTCCAATTCCTGATATTCCAATCATTCGAATTCCTTGTATAGGATCTAGTCCTTCCATTGAAACCTTTGGTAATACAACCGTTTCATAACCAAGCTTCTTTGCCTCCAGCACTCTTTGTTCTGCCTGACTAACAGCTCTTACTTCACCACTTAATCCGATTTCTCCAAAGCATATTGTCTTTTCATCTATTGGTCGATTTTTGAAGCTGGATACAATCGCAAGTACAATTCCTAAATCTAATGCCGGTTCATTGATTTTCATACCACCTGCAATATTAACATAGGCATCACAGTCACCAATCTGCATACCTGCTCTTTTTTCCAAAACTGCCATTAGAAGATTCACTCTATTAAAATCCGTTCCTGTTGTCTGCCTTCTTGGAATACCAAAATTCGTTTTACACACAAGAGCCTGTATTTCAATTAAAATTGGTCTTGTTCCTTCTACGGAACAGACAACAACAGAGCCACTTGCTCCAATCGGCTTTCCATTCAGCATAAATTCTGATGGATTCACCACCTCTACCAATCCTTCTTTGCGCATCTCAAAGACACCAATCTCATTGGTAGAACCAAATCGATTCTTTACACCTCTTAGAATTCGATAGGATGCATGCCTGTCTCCCTCAAAATACAATACGGTATCAACCATATGCTCAAGCACTCTTGGTCCTGCTACAGTTCCTTCCTTTGTAACATGTCCTACAATAAAAATAGATATTCCCAATCCTTTTGCAAGCTGCATAAACACATTCGTAGCTTCCCTTACTTGTGACACACTTCCCGGTGCGGAACTTACCTCTTCCTGATACATCGTCTGTATAGAATCAATAATTACCACTTCTGGTGCAGTCCTTTTTATCGCTTCTTCAATGAGTCCAAGATTTGTTTCGCATAACAGCAGCATATTTTCCTTAAACTCACCTATTCGGTTCGCCCTAAGCTTTATCTGTTTTAAAGACTCTTCTCCCGATATATACAGTACCTTATGTCCC
Source organism: Lachnospiraceae bacterium (assembly GCA_036310845.1). Lineage (GTDB taxonomy): Bacteria > Bacillota > Clostridia > Lachnospirales > Lachnospiraceae > COE1. Next base: position 3,422 of record JAXJRB010000027.1, read on the forward strand.
GTACCTGACAGATTCCTACATACTTGCAATAAAAGAGTAGACTTTCCTATTCCCGGATCTCCTCCTACTAATGTTAGAGAGCCTTGTATAATGCCACCTCCAAGCACTCTGTCCAATTCTTTAATATTCGTTGAAATACGATCACTTTCTTCCATCGAAATGGTACTAAGTTCTACTGGTTTAGGAGCATCCTTATGTGCAATGGTTTTAGCACTGCCACCCATTCCGCTTCCTGTTACACTCACCTTCTCCTCTACAAGAGTATTCCATTGCTTACATCCCGGACATTGCCCCATCCATTTTGATGTTTCATAACCACATTCCTGACAGAAAAATACAGTTGTTACTTTTTTTGCCATATTAGTAACCATGCCTTTCTTAAAATATCTCCACATAACGAATGCCTTCTCTATACGAGAAGGCATCCCTACTTACAATTATATTTTTTACGCCTGTTTTACCAGCTTTACTTCAACCTCACCTATGCCTTCCAGCTCTACGCTAAGATTCAGCTTTCCGGAAAGATTTGTTTTCATTGTACCGATGCTTTCACCAGCTACAACTACCTGATATTCGGAGTCATCCTCAAGACCGATAGTGATCTGAGCATCCTGCTCTCCTTCTACCGTAAACGAAATGCTCTCTGCACTCTCACTAAAATTGAGAACAGAAGTCCCCGGAACAGATTCATATAAAAATAATCCATTCTTCTCCAGCTTAGTCATAGCATGAAAGGTTTTAACCTTATACATATCTCCTTCATGCTCATAATCTTCTTTCTTAGCCTTCTGCGCTAACTGATGATTTCCAAAGCTGATTGTTCCATTGCTCTCGGAGCGTAGTAATTCCTCAACTACTGCCATTTCTTTCGTCCTCCTAAAACTCTATTGTAATTCCCTTTATGCAATTGTTATCCATTCAGAGCTAAGCATATTGCTCTAAAAATCTCATAATTATTATAAGATTATCTACAGTATATACTAATTTTTACTCTTTTTCTACTGTAAAATAATTAATTTTTGACAGTAAATGTTATCTTTTCATGCTTAACGCCTGCCTGTACCGTATCACCGCGTTTTACTCTGCCTTCCAATATCGCTGTCGCAAGTTCATCCTCTACCACATTCTGTACAGCACGTTTGAGTGGTCTTGCTCCCATCTTCAAATCAGAATATTTATTTACAAGATATTCCTTTAATGAATTCGTAAAGGTTAATTCAATTTCCATCTGCGTTCTACAACGATCACAAAGATTCTTTGACAATAACGTTATGATTTGCTTCATATCTTTTTCTGTTAATGGATGGAACACCATAATTTCATCAATTCGATTTATAAATTCCGGCTTAAATAATCTCTTTACTTCTTCCATAACATTAGATTTCATCTTACTATAATCCGCTGCTTCATCCTTTTTCGATGCAAATCCTAAGTTCTTTGGATCAATAATTCTCTGTGCTCCAGCATTTGATGTCATAATCAAAACAGTATTCTTAAAACTTACCTTGCGTCCCTTAGAATCTGTAATGTGACCATCATCCAGTACCTGTAACAGCATATTAAATACATCCGGATGAGCCTTTTCAATCTCATCAAACAAAACAACCGAATAAGGATTTCGTCTTACCTTCTCACTTAATTGTCCGCCTTCTTCAAATCCCACATATCCTGGCGGTGAACCAATCATCTTAGAAACAGAATGAGACTCCATATATTCTGACATGTCTACACGAATCAGCGCATTCTCAGAACCAAACATAGCTTCAGCCAATGCCTTAGACAACTCTGTCTTACCTACACCCGTAGGTCCTAAAAACAGGAATGAACCAATTGGTCTATTCGGATCCTGTAAACCTACACGTCCACGCTTCATAGCTCTCGCAACTGCACTTACTGCCTCTTCCTGACCAATCACACGCTTATGCAGAACAGACTCCAGCTTCAATAGTTTCTCACTTTCCTTTTGGGCAAGCTTCTGAACCGGAATCTTAGTCCAGTTTGATACCACATCTGCAATATCATTTTCTGTAACAACTAAATTCTTTTCTGCTTGTGTTTTTTCATATTTATTAACAGCCTTCTGATATTTTTTAATCAGTGCCTCTTGATTTTGTCTGATTTCTGCTGCCTGTGTAAACGCCTCCATACGAATAGAACGTTCTATCTGAAGCTCCTGCTTCTTAATCTCTTCAGACATTACTTTGAGATTTTCCGGAACATTCATATTTTTCAAACGAATCGCAGCTGCCGCTTCATCAATCAAATCAATCGCCTTATCCGGCAGATTTCTATCATTAATATAACGATCCGAAAGCTTTACCGCTGCTTCAATCGCTTCCGGCATAATAGTAACCTTATGATGTTCTTCATATTTATATGCTACACCACTTAAAATTCCGATTGCCTCTTCTACAGAAGGCTCTTCTACCGATACTGGTTGAAAACGTCTTTCAAGAGCAGCATCTTTTTCAATATATTTACGGTATTCAGCAATGGTAGTTGCACCAATCAGCTGAATCTCACCTCTTGATAAAGAAGGCTTTAATATGTTAGATGCATCAATGGCTCCTTCTGCTCCACCTGCTCCAATCAAAGTATGAAGCTCATCCAAAAACAGATAAATATTACCAGCGTCTATAACCTCTCTAATTACCTTCTTAATTCTCTCCTCAAATTCACCACGATACTTAGAACCGGCTACCATGCCTGATAAATCTAACGTAACTACTCGTTTATTCTTTACCGTATCAGGTACATCTCCATTAACAATACGAAGTGCAAGTCCTTCTGCAATCGCGGTCTTTCCTACACCTGGTTCACCAATAAGACATGGATTATTCTTCGTTCTTCTCGATAAAATCTGCACTACACGCATGATTTCTGTTTCTCTTCCAATAACAGGATCAAGTTTCCCCGCACGTGCTAATGCTGTTAAATCTCTACTATACTGATTCAACGTAGCAGTTGCACCTTCTTTTTTCTTCTTGTTACGATTCTTGGTCAAATCATCCTTGTGCTGAGTTGCATCTTCTCCCATTGCAATCAAAGTATCCATATACAGCTTCTGTATATTAATACCTATTGTATTTAATAATCTAAGACCTACATTTTCACCCTCACGAATGATAGCCAATAAAATATGCTCTGTTCCTGTCATCGAACTGCGATACTTTTCTGCCAGATTATGACTATCCTCTAAAATCTTTGTAGCTCTTGGCGAATAACCATCTCTTTCTTCGATTGCCAATTTTCCCTCTGGTGCAATAAGATCTTTAATCATACTGTTTAACTGAATCTCATCTACACCATTTTCTAATAATACCTTTGCTGCAACGCCTGTTCTTTCTTTTGCCAGTCCTACGAGCAAATGCTCGCTACCTACATAATTCTGATGCAGATCCTTTGCCGCTTTAGTTGCTAATTGCAACGCAGTTTTTGCCTTGTCTGTAAATTGCATCATTTCATGCCTCCGTTACCATCATAATTTTGATAAATCTCATCAATTAATGCATGTATCTCTTCCCTCGAAATTCTCTTACATCTACTCTTAGCAAGCAATACCTGCATATCCCTTTTAAGCTCCTCCATAGCCTGCAGCTTGTCAATATCAATAGCAATCACTGCACCCCTTCTACGGTCAACCTTTACAAAGCCCTCCTGACGCAGAACGGAATAAGCTTTATTCACTGTATGCATATTAATTCCTATAGTATCTGCAAGCTGTCTCACAGAAGGGAGCATATCTCCTTCCTGATACTGAGATGTCGCAATTCCGATTATAATCTGATTCCTTAGCTGTAGATACAATGCCTCATCACTATTAAAATCAATCTTGATATACATGTTATAACCGTGCCTTTCCTTTATCTGTTTCGGGCTGTTATATAAATTGTAGCACACAGATATATGGTACACAAGTTAAAGATTTATAAATAGTGTGTGCGCTGGCACACACTTGAGTAAGAATTTCTCACAAAATTCTTGTTTAATATACACTACGCTACAGCATTATCCTATCAACAAAAAAGAGGAGCACACTTTTATAAAAATGTGTTCCTCTTTTGTATTGCATCACTTAGATATCAATAAATTCCATATCATCTTCTTCTGCATCCAAAAAGCTCTTAGCCCTTCTACCATTCTGCAACTGAGCATTTCCCTTTACCGGGCGATTCTGCTGTGCTGTTGGTCTCTTTGGCTGTTCACCTTTCTGTGGACGTCTTGGCATCTGACCATTCCCACCCTGCTGTGGACGTCTCATTCCTTCACCTGCTTCTTGCTGCGGACGTCTTGGCACTTGACCATTTCCAGCTTGCTGCGGACGTCTTGGCATCTGACCATTTCCACCTTGCTGTGGACGTCTCATTCCTTCACCTGCTTCTTGTTGCGGGCGTCTTGGCATCTGACCGTTTCCACCTTGTTGTGGACGTCTTGGCACTTGCTGACCTCCATTTGGCTGTGTTCTTGTAGAAGGCAGAGGTCTTTCTAGACGTTTCATCGGTTTCTGAACAGGTTCTTCCTCTTCCACTTCTTCCTCTTCTAGCTCTTCCTCTTCTAATTCCTCTAACTCTTCTTCTGCTTCATATTCTTCATCTTCTTCGTCATACTCTTCATCATAGTAATCAGATGTATATTCTCTAAGCTTCAAGAACATAAGTGCAATGACAACTAATAAAATGACAATAACTACAACCAAAATAATAACTGGTAATGTGCTTCCTGATAATGCATTATCCTTCGGAATCTCTGCATCTACCGTATCATACACATATCTCTGATATACACCTTTTTCAGAATCATATAAGAACCAACCCATTTCTCCATTCTGCTTTTGTGCATAGAATATATAAAACTTTCCGTTCTTAAATGCATTGATGTCCTGATCCTGCCATTTCAAAATAATAGGATCAAACTCTGGTAAGACATATACCTCTTTATCCACATTCATCAGAATCATGTTAGCATTTTCATCTTCTGGCTGTGGTTGTGGCTCCTGTTGAGGTTCCTGCTGCTCTTGCTGCTGTTCCTCTGTCATAGGCTCTGCCGGCACTTCTGTTACAGGCTCTTCTGGTTTTTGTTCTGTTCCTGTAATCTCTGAAACCGCAGTATCTGCCGGAACACTATCAAAGGTAACAAGGTCGGAACGGATAAATCCTGTTATTTCCTTGTTATTGTATGAGAATGCCACCTGATACCATGTCTTTCCATCACTACCGGCTGCTTCTCCGGTAATTGTTAAAACCATACCTCTGTTAGCAGTTGCTACTACATCATGCTGGGTAGATGCACCTTTTCTAATACGAACACCCTTTTGAACAACCGTTGCATTTTTCTTCTCTACTGCAGTTGCCTGAGTCTCCTCAAGCTTTGTAGCAGTTGTTGTATTGGTATCTGTTACTGTATTGGTATTAGTATTGGCATTTGCATTCTGATTTGGAACATTGGAAATATTTCCATCTGTCTTTTTTTGAATTAAATCAGAACGAATAAATCCCTTTGTATTTGCATCTACATATACCTGATACCACACATTTCCATCTGTACCAGTTGTCTGTCCACAAATAGATAACGTATCTCCACTCTTAACTCCTGCCAATGCTTCACTGGATGTATCTGCTGTTGTACGAATCTTTGCTCCTGCTACAATTACAGTTGCCGGTACTTCATCTGCAAATACAACTGTACCAATACATAACACCATGCAAAAAAGCATCGCCGCAAGTGCATGAATCCACTTCTTTCTAACACCTACAGTATTTTCTACCTTTCGTGCCTTACTACTCTGTCTGTAATTACTCATTCGCCTTCTCCTTGTTGCTATATAACCAGTCCCTTAACCGATTTTATGCCTCATCAATTGCCTTTCCAATGTCATGACGCATGTACTTATTGTCAAAGTCAATCCATTCTGTTGCTGCATACGCATTCGCTCTTGCTTCCTTTAAATCTGCACCCTTTGCAGTAATACCAAGTACACGGCCACCGTTTGTTACAATCTTGCCGTTTTCTTCTTTTGTACCTGCATGGAAGCAATAATAGCCATCCTTGTCTACAAAATTCTCAAGACCCTTGATTTCTAAGCCTTTCTCATATTTTACCGGATAACCTTCTGATGCTAATACTACGCAAACAGCCGCATTATCTTCAAACTGTAAATCCACCTCATCAAGCTTACCGTCAATACAAGCTTCCATAACCTCGATAATATCATTCTTCATACGAGGAAGTACTACCTGCGCTTCCGGATCTCCAAATCTAGCATTGTATTCCAAAACTCTTGGCCCCTTTGGTGTCAGCATAAGACCAAAGAAAATAATACCCTTGAATTCTCTTCCTTCTGCTGCCATCGCATCTACAGTCGCCTGATAGATATATTTCTTACAGAACTCATCTACTTCTTCTGTATAGAACGGACTTGGTGAAAATGTTCCCATACCACCAGTATTCAAGCCCTGGTCTCCATCCATTGCTCTCTTATGATCCTGTGCTGATGTCATAGTCTTAATCGTCTTTCCATCTACATAAGACAATACAGATACTTCACGACCTGTCATGAACTCTTCAATTACCATACGGTTACCAGCTGTACCAAACTGCTTATCGAGCATAATAGACTTTACGCCTTCTTTTGCCTCTTCAAAATCATTACAAATCAATACACCCTTACCAAGAGCAAGACCATCCGCTTTTAATACGATAGGAAACTCTGCTGTTTCCAGATACTTGATAGCATCATCTGCATTATCAAAGTTCTCATATCCTGCTGTAGGAATGTTGTACTTCTTCATTAAATCCTTAGAAAATGCCTTAGAACCTTCTAAGATTGCTGCATTCTTTCTAGGTCCAAACGCTCTTAAGCCTTCCTTTTCTAATTCATCAATTAATCCACCTACTAATGGATCATCCATACCTACAATCGTAAGGTCAATCGCATTCTCTTTCGCAAATGCTACAATCTTATCAAATTCCATCGCTCCGATTGGCACACACTCAGCAATCATACCAATTCCTGCGTTACCAGGTGCGCAATATATCTTATCAACCTTTGGGCTCTTAGCTACGCTCGTTGCAATCGCATGCTCTCTTCCGCCACTTCCAACAATTAATACTTTCATATTAATAACCATACCTTTCCATTACCTGCAAACTTTACAGGTGCATTAGCACCTTGCACAGGCACAATATTTGCAATACGAACTATGTTCGTATGTGAAAAATTTATTTTTCACACTAGCCTCCAATTATTTCAACTCTCCATTTGAGATTAAATTTATTGCCTGTGGTAAAATCTTCCACTCTGCTTCTTCCATAACTCTTTGTTGTAATACCTTTGGTGTATCACCAGGTAATACTTCAACTGCCTTCTGTAGGATAATCGGTCCGGTATCTGTACCCTCATCTACAAAATGAACCGTTGCACCAGTTACCTTAACACCTCTCTCAAGAGCTGCTTCATGAACCTTCAGTCCATAATAACCTGTTCCACAGAAAGCAGGAATCAGAGATGGATGAATATTTATAATACGATTACGATACTTCTGAATCATCTTCTCAGGAATCACTACAAGGAATCCTGCAAGAACTATTAAATCTGCTTCTACTTCATCAATCGCAGCAAGAAGAGCTTCGTTAAAAAGCTCTCTTGACTCGTAATCCTTAGGTGAAATAGCCATTGCATCAATGTTATGCTTCTGTGCTCTTTCCAAAGCATATACGCCCTTATTATTACTGATTACTCTTACGATTTGTGCATTGGTAATCGTCCCGTTATCAATCGCATCTATAATTGCCTGTAGATTCGTACCGCCACCAGATACGCACACGCATATTTTTAGCATAATGTAACTCCTTTTTCACCAGCCTTAATATTACCAACGATATAAGCAGTATCTCCCGCAGCCTTGATTGCCTCCATAGCCTTATCTACATCAGCAGGATCTACAGCGATAATCATACCAAGTCCCATGTTAAAAGTACTATACATCATCTCTTCTTCAATGTTTCCAGTCTTCTGCATTAACTTAAAGATAGCAGGTACTTCATAGCTGTCCTTCTTAACAACCGCATGCATTCCTTCCGGAAGCATTCTTGGAATATTCTCATAGAAACCACCACCTGTAATATGGCTACAAGCCTTTACACGGATTCCAGCTTCCTTCACATTCTTAAGAGCCTGTACATAGATTCTTGTAGGAGCGATTAATGCCTCACCAAGAGTCTTTCCTAATTCATCATAGTATGTATCAAGGCTTTCCTTTGTCATCTCGAATACTTTTCTAACTAAAGAAAATCCGTTGCTGTGAACACCACTTGAAGCGATACCAATTAATACATCGCCATCCTTTAAGTTCTCACCTGTGATAAGGTCTTTTCTATCAACAACGCCTACTGCGAAACCAGCTAAATCATAATCATCCTCTGGCATCAATCCTGGATGCTCTGCTGTTTCACCACCAACTAAAGCAGCACCTGACTGCTTACATCCTTCAGCAACACCTGAAACGATAGTCGCAATCTTTTCAGGATAGTTCTTGCCACATGCAATATAATCAAGGAAGAATAAAGGTTCTCCACCTGCACACGCTACATCATTTACACACATAGCAACACAGTCAATACCGATTGTATCATGCTTATCCATAATGAATGCAAGCTTAACCTTTGTTCCACATCCATCTGTTCCTGATAAAAGAACAGGATCTTCCATTTCCTTAATCTTTGCCAACGAGAATGCACCTGAGAATCCACCAAGTCCACCAAGTACTTCTTCTCTCATTGTTTCCTTAACATGCTTCTTCATTAACTCAACTGACTTGTATCCAGCTTCAATATCTACACCAGCGTTCTTATAATCCATAATAACCTCCATCATTTCTATAAATATATTTTTCACACTTAACAAGATTGCTATCATTATCCATCATGTTTTACTTACCAAAACAACACAATAAATAATCATCGAATCTCTTCTATTTTTCAAGATACTTCTTATATCCAACTTCCTGTAGCTTTGCATCCTTTGCTACTACCTGACTCTTAAGCTTTTCAGAGTAATCCTTAAGCTTCTGTAATAACTCTGCATTGCTTGTAGCAAGAATCTTAGCTGCTAAAAGACCAGCATTTGCACCACCATTAATTGCTACTGTTGCAACCGGAATACCACTTGGCATCTGTACGATAGAATACAGAGAATCACGTCCTCCAAGTGATGTTGTGTGCATTGGAATACCAATAACAGGCATAGGAAAGATTGCTGCACACATACCTGGTAAATGCGCTGCCATACCTGCTCCTGCAATAATAACCTTAAAACCTTTGCTCTCTGCAGACTTTGCATACTCAAAAAATACATCCGGTTCTCTATGAGCTGAGATAATTGTCATTTCATAAGAAACTCCTAATTCATCTAAAATCTCAGCGGCTTTCGCCATAATAGGCATATCGGAATCAGAACCCATTACAATACCAACCTGTGCCATAATAATCCTCCTAAAATTTCATTTTACCAAAAACAACACTTCATAAAATAGTCTTGTTTCCTAATTATAGGTATGCTACTTGCATAGCATACCTAATTGTACCTTTACAGTTTACAAACAAACCTTTGAAACGTCAACTCAAAAAATTGTTTTTTCGACAACATTCCGCAAAATAGTTGTATTTATTCTTCAAAAGACTTATTTAATTCCTCACAACCTTTTAAAACAAATCTTCCTTCTCTAATAATCGGGTAAGAATTGCCCGCATCATCATACGCAATGATAGAACCAAGCTCATCATAAGGAATCGTAATATCCGTATGACATCCAAAATATGCCTTGGAAGGATCTGTTTTACGAAGAATAGAAACCGAATTATCTCTCGCAACGATTTCCTTACCATCCTCATTATATACCTTTACTTCCTCGCTGTGAGAATAGCAGGTATCACCAACCGCAAAATGTGGTCCTGTTTTTTCCGCAATCAGAATCGGAAAACGATTACCAATATCATACTTTTTCGCTGTCATATATGCTGTCGTATTCGTTCCAATAGCAAACTCGCCAAGTGGTAAGGAATCATAATGATATAAAACATTTGCCTTTATATATTCCTTGTTTTTTTCTTCCTCAGCAAAATTCGTACAAGTATAGTCCTTAATCTTGCCATCCTCAAAAGTCATTTCCAGATTATGATATTCTAATTCATTTAAGAACACACGACTTACATGTAGCGTTCCCTTCGTCCCTTCCAAAACCGGAGAGGTAAACACCTCGCCAACCGGAATATTTACGTCAGCAACACAGTTTTCAAAAATTGCCTGCTTGGAAGGATCTGTAATCGGATATAGCTTAATGTGCATATCCGTCTTATTTCCATTCATACCCTTAACTTCCACATAAGTTGCCTTATTCAAAGTATCAATGATAATTGCCTGCATCGTCTCATAAGCCTGATAATCCAATGTATTTATCTTAATCGTCTCATCAAAGATTTCCTCAAATTTATCACCAATCTCCGGAATCGGGAATGCAATAATCGTAAAGCTACGTTCCTCACCCTTAATATACTCATAAGTAATTCCGGTAGAAGCACCTGTATATTCCGCTGACAGCTTCTGTTGTTCTTCACTCAAAGCGCTCGCTTCACTTTTTGATACTGGTGCAAAAGGTTCTTCTCCAAACACCTCGATAACCGCAGGACCTGCATACTTTGCAGCCTTTTCCCTGCACTCTTCAAAAGCTTGTCTAAGAACTTCCAGCTTTCTGTTCACAAGCCTTTTATCTAAAAATAGCGCAATATCATCCTTGTGGTCATACTCAAACTGCTTGTTCGCAATCGCACCATAATAGCCAAGCTTTAAATTACCCTTCTTATGGAAAATACTTGCAGATGCTCTAAAAATAGTCGGTTTCAAGTTAAGCTTGGCAAAATTGCCAATTGCAGCCTTTACCATACGCTCAAAACCTAAAACGTATCTAACATCTACAACTTCTTTTTTGCTTAAGTCCTTGTTTCCTTTCACAAATCCAATGCGATATCCCTCAGAATAGGTGTCTGCCATCTTCTGAATCTTTTCTTCCGGCATAGCCGCAAGATATAATGCCATCTTCTCTGTTTCCGGTGTTATATATTCTCCATATTGATACAAGTAACGAATATCATTCAAGTCACTATCCATTATAATTCTCGTCGCAAAATCATAATCCACATCAACCTGGGTTCTGACTCTCCATTCCGCTGCTGTTTCTGAATAATCACTCACAAACCAGTACAACGTTTCCTTTAACTCTTTTTCCTCCGGCGCTTCCATTTCTTCCGATAACGCATAAGCAAATGAATTATATACCTCTACAAACAGCTCCATGCGGATAACCTGCTCCTCCAGCATGCCTTCAAACACATACGGAATCATACAGCGAAGCTCTGTATACAGAAATGACAGCATTCTTCCCATCTGTACACCAAACGCCTCGCAACAAACAGCCGGATTCGCATAACTCTTGTCATAGTTTGCTCCTAAAACATCCTCATACATTGCACGATTCATATCACGAAGCTCTTCTATCGGTGCCTTTTGCAAAAATCCATCCTGAAGTCTTTTACGAGTATCTCTCATCAGCAGCAAAAACTGTGCTGTTTTTTCAAAATAATCTTTATATCTATCACAAACCTCCTGTATTCTTGCAATCTCCTCAATTCGCTCACAAGAAAGCTCATATCTTTCTTCCATAAATGTCATATCTCACTACCAAACCTTTCTAAAAATCTCCCACTTATTTCTATCTTACTCCCATATACAGAATAAATACACTCTCAACAAAAGCAATACTATTCAAAATAATTCCCAATATCGGAAATAATCTGTATATATCTTTTTCCAAGCAGGAACGAATCGCAAGCACAAATCCTGCTATTGCAAAAAATAAAGAAAGCAGAATTACCGTTCCATACTGCATTGGTGCCACTCCCTTATTCTGATAAGTAAAATACACCGCAAGAGCAATGGAAGTATTCGCAATCGCCCCTAGAATAGATGCCATACATCCTTGTTGGGGATTCTTCTTTTTTGTAAACTTATAGTTTTTTCTACGAAACATCAACCTCACCACACTTCTTATAATCACCTACACAGTAAAAGGGCATTCCCTTCGAAATGCCCATCTACTCATTGGTTAAAATAAAATTTTTGACTTATTTGCCAACAGCTTCGCTCCACTGATAATCAGCAAAATTCCGCCTGCAACACCGGTCACGATGGAAACCACACCTACTACAATAGAAAGTGCTCCAGAACGTCCCATTGTCTTATAAACTTTTTCCTCCATCATCCTAACCTCTTCCTTACAAATTTATTTCGCACCATACTGTGCATAATATGCATCAATTGCTTCCTTCATCTTATCGTCAATCAATACTTTTCCGTTGTAAGGCTTGTTGTATAAATATTCTACAACCTCTTCCATAGTAACGATAGCACCTGTTTCAATACCGTATACTTCTCTAATCTCAGCAAGTGCATTCTGCTGTGTTTTACCACGCTCCTGGCGATTTAAGCTAACCATAAGTCCCACTACATCGACATTCGCCTGACTCTTAAGAATTGGGAAGGTTTCTTCAATAGACTTACCGGATGTAGTAACGTCCTCAATAATAACAACCTTATCACCATCATTTAAATCACTACCAAGAAGAATTCCTACATCTCCATGATCCTTGATTTCTTTTCTATTTGAACAATACTTAATATCTCTTCCATATAACTCACTGAATGCAATTGTAGTAGCAACTCCAAGAGGAATTCCCTTATATGCAGGTCCAAAAAGCACATCAAAATCAGTACCATAATTATCATGAATTGCCTGTGCATAGAACTTTCCTAATTTTCTCAACTGTGAACCAGTAACATAAGCACCTGCATTCATAAAGAAAGGAGATTTTCTTCCGCTCTTTAATGTAAACTCACCAAATTTTAAGACATTACTGTCTACCATAAACTCTATAAACTCTTTCTTGTACTGTTCCATATCTCTATGTCCTCCTTATTTTGCCTGCTTTAATGCGCCATCAATATCTGCAATCATATCAAGTACTGCCTGTCTGGAAGCATCACCGAAGTTCTCTGCGCCAAACTTAGCATACTGTTCATTCTTATATGCTGCAATGATTCCTCTTGAGGAATTAACGATTGCTCCAAGTCCGTCTTCATTGAAGAAATGAACTAAGTCCTTACCCTGTCCACCCTGAGCACCATATCCTGGTACCAAAATGAAGGATTTTGGCATAATCTTACGAAGAACCTTACCCATCTCAGGATAAGTAGCACCTACAACGGCACCTACATAGCTATAAGAATCTCCCATAAGCTGTTCGCCCCACTGTGCTACCTTCTCTCCTACATGCTCATATAATGGTCTTCCATCAATCAAACGATCCTGGAATTCGCCACTACTTGGATTCGAAGTCTTAACCAAGATAAATAATCCCTTCTTCTCTTCCTTACATACATCAATAAATGGCTGAATACCATCTGTTCCAAGATAAGGATTTACCGTAACAAAGTCTTCCTTGAAGCCTTCGCACATCGTATTTCCTACCTTAACCTTACCAAGATGTGCTGTTGCATACGCTGCAGAAGTAGAACCGATGTCACCTCTCTTAATATCACCGATAACAACTAAATCCTTTTCCTTACAATACTCAACCGTCTTCTGGAATGCTACAAGTCCCGGAATACCAAACTGCTCATACATCGCAATCTGTGGCTTTACAGCCGGAATCAAATCGTATGTCTTATCAATAATCTCTTTATTATATAACCAGATTGCTTCTGCCGCGCCTTCTAAAGTTTCTCCTTTTGCTTCAAAGGCTGCTGCCTTGATATGCTCCGGTACAAAGTTCATCATAGGGTCAAGTCCTACAACAATAGGTGCACCTGTTTTCTTAATCTTCTCAACAAGTTTGTTAATCATAATTCTTGCTCCTTTTATCCAAAGTATTATTAATCGCGAATGCCACTCGCATACTTCTTTATATTGGATACATTAACATACTTTTGGCGTGATTGTCCAGCAACAATTACAAGAGTTGGTGCCTGCATAACACCATACTGCATTGCAAGCTCTGCATTTTCCTCTGCATCAATCACTGTATAGTCCACATCCTTCAAGTATTCCTTGGCTAATTTGCAGTTCGGACAAGTCTTCGTGGTAAAAAGATAACTCGTGTTTTTCCCTTCCGAACGTTCCGTCTGAAGTGACGCATGTGCTGCTGCCAGATCCATTTCCTGACTTCCTTCTGTCTGTGCCACATCAGCAGCCTTAACCTCAGGCATTACAGACTCACCAATCTGATACTCTGTTCTATTATGGTATTCCTGAAGCTTTCCATCATTCCAATTCTGAACAGGACGATAGTAACCGGTAATACGACTATAAATTTCCGTCGCCTTGCCACATTTCGGACACACTTTATGTTCTCCGACAAGATAACCATGCTCCTTACAGATAGAATACGTCGGTGATAAAGTATAATACGGTAACCTATAGTTCTCTGCAATCGTCTTAACCAAATTCGCCGCCGCCTTCCAATCAGGAAGCTTCTCACCCAAAAATGCATGGAACACCGTACCCGATGTATATAACGTCTGCAATTCATCCTGAATATCCAACGCATCAAAAATATCTGTCGTATAATCAACCGGCAAATGAGAAGAATTCGTATAATACGGTGTATCTCCCTCATATCCCGCCGTCAGAATCTCCGGCCACTTTGCCCTATCATGCTTTGCCAATCTGTAGGTCGTACTCTCTGCCGGTGTTGCCTCAAGATTATATAAATCTCCATACTTTTCCTGATAATCAGACAAACGCTCACGCATATGATTCAATACATCCTTCGTAAACTTCTGTACCTTTTCGCTTGTCATATCCGCACGAAGCCACTTCGCATTCAAACCAACCTCATTCATACCAATCAAACCAATCGTTGAAAAATGATTATCAAAGGTTCCAAGATAACGCTTCGTATATGGATACAATCCCTCATTTAACAGCTTAGAAATTACATTTCTCTTAATCTTAAGAGAACGCGCCGCAATATCCATCATTCTGTCAAGACGCGTATAGAAGTCCTTCTCATTCTCTGCAAGATAACCGATTCTTGGCATGTTAATCGTAACAACACCAACACTACCTGTGCTCTCACCCGAACCAAAGAATCCACCCGTTTTCTTACGAAGCTCTCTCAAATCAAGACGCAAACGGCAACACATACTTCTAACATCCGAAGGCTCCATATCCGAATTAATGTAATTTGAAAAATATGGAGTACCATACTTTGCAGTCATTTCAAATAGCAAACGGTTATTCTCTGTATCTGACCAATCAAATTCTCGCGTTATGGAATACGTTGGAATCGGGTACTGGAAGCCTCTTCCATTGGCATCACCTTCAATCATAGTCTCGATGAATGCCTTATTCACCATATCCATCTCTTTTTTGCAATCCTTGTAGCAGAAGTCCATCTCCTTACCACCCACAATTGCCGGAAGCTCTGCCAAGTCATTAGGAACCGTCCAGTCAAGCGTAATATTACTAAAAGGCGCCTGTGTTCCCCAACGACTCGGTGTATTTACTCCATAGATAAATGCCTCTATGCACTTTTTTACTTCAAAATAAGAAAGGTTATCCACCTTTACAAATGGTGCTAAATATGTATCAAAGGAAGAAAATGCCTGCGCTCCTGCCCATTCATTCTGCATAATACCAAGGAAATTCACCATTTGGTTACACAATACCGATAAATGCCTTGCCGGTGCAGAAGTAATCTTTCCGGTAATACCACCTAATCCTTCTCTAATTAACTGTTTTAAAGACCAGCCTGCACAATACCCCGTCAGCATAGACAAATCATGGATATGTATATCTGCATTTCTATGTGCTTCTGCAATCTCTTCATCATATATCTCAGAAAGCCAGTAATTGGCTGTTACCGCACCGGAATTTGAAAGAATCAGACCACCAACAGAATATGTCACTGTGGAATTCTCCTTCACTCTCCAGTCTTCCACCTTTACATAGCTGTTTACTACATCTTTGTAATCAAGGATGGTAGATTTCATATTACGCATCTTTTCACGTTGCTTACGGTACAAAATAAAAGCCTTGGCAGCTTCGGCATATCCAGCCTGCTCCAAGACCTTCTCTACACTGTCCTGAATCTCCTCTACCTGAATCAACCCCTCTTTTACCTTCGTCTGCATATCAGCTGTCACTCTTAAAGCCAGTAAATCAATAATGTCCTGATTGTACTGAACTCTCGTTGCATCAAACGCCTTTATGATTGCACCACTAATCTTGTCCAGGCGGAAATCAACCTGCTCCCCATCTCTTTTCACAATACGAAACATAAAAAAACTCCTTCCCTTATGCCACCTTGTGGCAATTCCCCATTTTTATATGCTTTACCCCACGCACTATCCCCTATAACGGTATACGCTCAAAAAGCATGGTAACTACTTCGTCCCTTCGTAGTTACCATAAAATGTTATAGAAACAGTCTAGCAGATGACATTTCATAAGTCAATCGAACATACAAAATATCATCTGCTATTATTTTTTACATACTATATATTGTGTTTTCGTTTTGTCAACTACATTATGTCTATACTTGAAAAACACCTCTTTATCTTGTCTGCAGAAACTCATATTCCTGCTTTGCTTTTGTATCATCCGGATATGCCGCCAGATATTCCTGCATTAATCTCTTTGCTTCTGCAAAGTTTCCAAGAAACTCCTTCGCTATAATCTGATTATATTTCAGATTCTGAATATACGACGTATTTCCCAACTCAATTCCTGCCTGAAAAGTCTCTAAAGCTTCCTGGTATTTCTTCTGGTTCATCAGACAGACTCCAAGACTATTATATATTGCAGCATCCGGCGCATTGGAATCTAGATAAGTCTGGTATACTACCATCGCATAATTCATATCACCAAGCTTCTCATACGTTCTTCCCAGAATCAAAGACACCTCCGGATTTCCTTGATTCAAAGCTCCATCCAGATAGGTTCTTGCATTTGCATAATCCTCTAAGTAGAAATAAATCGTACCCTTCTGAGCATCCTTTAACTGCTTATCCTTCTTAGTCAGAAATTCCTGCAGATAAGTCTTTCCTTCCTCACCAAAGCCTGCTTCCTGCATTTCCAGAAAAGCATCTGTTACCAATTCCAAATTATCCGGCTCCAAAGAAAAAGCCTTCTCAAAATCTTTTATTGCCGCCTCATAGTAGCCTTCCTTTAACAAGGTACAAGCTCTTAAATAATAAGCATCTGTTTCCTTTTTGTGCAAATTAATGATTGCTGTATAAATCTTCTCTGCCTCTTCGTATTTTCCCTGCTTGTAATACGCCGTTGCCAGATAATAATTCGTGTCAAATTCCAGATTCGTTACATTCCCATCCGCATAAGAAATAGACTTCAACAAACAATTAGCCGCTTCCTCATAATTGCCAAGTCCCATATTGGCAAGTCCTTCCCCACGATAAATCAACTGCTCATCCTCTTTATATACCAGCGCCGCTTCAAAGCTCTCCATAGCACCACTATAATCCATCTGCTCCAGCTGCTCCATACCTTTGTTTATATTTGTATTCGTCGGCTTTGCACTACAGCCTGTGAAAAAGCAAACCGCAAAAGCCAAACCAACTAATGTCATTTTATTCATGCCTGTACTCTCAATCCTTTTTACATTCCAATTAATACCTGTTTACCTCGAAACGCAAAACGCAATATTTACATAAGTATACCACAAAAAAAAGAGATTGCCCAGCGGCAATCTCTTAAAACAGAAAAACCATTTCTGCTTTCTCTGTTAAAACTTTTATTCAGTTAATTACTTGCAGACATCGCTGCAATAAACTTTGACGCAATCAGCTTCTGTCCCTCTTCGTTTGGATGAGGATCATAATTATAGTTGAGTACATCTCCCTGGATATATTTGGGATTATTAATTGTGTTGTATAAGTCAACCACAACATTTCCATTTGCATTATTTTCTATTATTTTATTCAATTTAATGGCATAATTTCTTCCAAGCTTTTCCATTGCCACAAATTCATAGCTTCCAAGACACATGGACGGAGCGTCTACATAAGGATTATAAATGTTACCAATATAAACCTTTGCATTCGGTGCAAGTTTTTTAATTTCGGCTAATATTTTATTAAAATTCTGCTCATATGTAGCAACAGCATTCGGTAAAGTTGAACCATATTCTATCTCATACCTTACTCGAGACACAATACTATATGCCTGCAAATATAACATTATTGACGAAAAACCAGATGCATTCTGTAGCTTAATAAACCAGTTAATTGCAACCATATCAAGCTCAGATTCGGTACATCCTAATACCTCTGCGCCAATCTCTCTTGCTGTGATAAGCACATCATTTGAACCAATATCCAATGTAATAATATCCGCATCTTTAACCTTTGCCCTATAACTGCTGTACTTACTATTTGTTGGATTCGTCAAAGCATCTAACAAATCCTTACTCTTCCATGCATTTACAGACAAATTACTGGTTACACATTTTCCATAGCGTTTTTTCAGATAACTTGAAACCTCATTTACATAGGAATTATCTGCTCTTGTAATACTATCACCCAATGCCACATAGTGGACTTCACTCTCAGTCTCGTTAACCGAGCTTGGTACAGTCTCGGCCGCCCTAGCTTCCAATGGAGCACTATTCCCTGCAAAACACATAAATGTCATGATACCAATTAGTAATCTACTTACCCAGACTTTTAAATTCTTCATGTATAATCCTCCATATCACTATATTTCGGTTCCCGGGACCTTACTAATATAATATCACTTTTTTAATTATCTGACAACTTGTCTTATTGCATGCGCAATTTATGTTTAAAATCTGGATAAT
>JAXJRB010000028.1:0-21276 GCA_036310845.1 Lachnospiraceae bacterium
GTTTCTTTGGATAAACATACACTTTCAACATGCCATTTTCAAATACATTCCAGTCCTGTTCTGAAGCCTTGCTATAATCTTCCCATAACGTAGCAATATCTTCCTTAATCAAACAACTCACTTGCGAATGTTCTGTTACCTTATAATATAACTTATCTGTTCCCTTCTCATATGCTATTAGGCTTTTCAAGAAAGGATGCGTCTCTGCCATTCTTCCTAAAGTCTCTCGCACTTTCTCTTCTATAAATTCCTTTTCTATCTCCATTAACATTCCAAAATGCATATTGGGGCACATAAAATGTGCTCTTTCTGTTAATACATACTGCTTTTTCATCACTTACAATCTCTCCATAACTCGCTTCAAATCTGTTCGAAAGACCACCTTATCTATCAAAAAAAACGTTTTATCAGTATGCTAAAGAATCTGCTCTATAATCCCATCCAACATAATATTAATTACCTGCTTCTGCATCTCAGCTGACTGTCCCTGCAAGCTAATCCACCCCTGATATAACGTATGAAACAGCTGTGACACTACTTGCGTGTCATATCGAAACTTAATACCATGTTCCTCTATCGTTTTCACAGCATCCAATCCTTGAGCACTGTACTCTGCCAAACGCTCTGGTGATACCTTTCTAGCAATTATCTCTACTGTCTCACTGTCAATATTGGTCAAAAGTGGATACCTTCCCATTAACTCTGACATAGCGAAAAATACCATTTTTACTCTCTCATGGTCTGATTTTGACTCACTTTCCCTTAAGACACCTTCTAAAATCTCAAAGATTTCCTTTTGCTTTCTCTGTGCAATATCCAAAAACAAATACTCTTTTCCTTCATAAAACCGATAAAAAGATGCCTTTGCAATCTTTACTGCTTTTACAATGTCATCAATTGTAACCTTTTTTAATCCATAGGTTGTAAAAAGGCGCTCTCCCTCTTCTAAAAGGCATTGCCGTATTCTCTCTTTTCCCTGTTCACTGAATTTTGGCATATAACCACCTCTCTTTTATATGAACCATATTTCCTTTTTGGTATTTTTAGTTTATTATTATATTTACTCATTGTCAATAGCATTAAGCCACAAATACAATACTATCTATAAGATATAACTTTTGTTTCCACTAATCCTTTATTAACTACCACTATATTGAACATTTACTTATTATATAAAAAAACGCTTACTCACTACCTATCTGATAGTAAGTAAACGCTCTTTATCTTCTTATAATTATTTATTTTTCTGTTTTACCGGCAATAACAAATCCAGCTTCCCATCAATTCCGTTCTCCGGCCAGCCCATATGGGAAGAATATACCCAGTTCAGATGCTCTTCCAGGCAACCTCCCATGTTCTTTTCCTCTCTTAAACTAAAATTTGCCTCATATAACTCGCTCTTTTCAACCCATTCTGTCAGAAATTTCCACTCAAAGAAATCCGGGAACTTGATGGTATATGCCGCATATAATCCACCGTTAAAATGTTTCTTTACCAACGGCTCCGGTACTTCCATATCATCCGGAATTGTTACCCAGTCCTCATAACCATAAACTGGATTGCCTTCCTCTGGGTCCGGATGATTAAAACCGAACAATCTCGCATCCGGTTTCTTTTCATAAAGCTTATTGGTGCGAATAAACTCGTCCATCACATCCCCAACCTTTTCTTCCGGATTCTCTCCAATGTATTGGTATGCTGCTACTGTACACGGTGGTAACAGCACCATTCTTACATTATCTTCCTTTTTTACCATTTCCTTTGCTTCACTCATAACAATTTCCTCCTTCAACTGATGTTTTGAAAGAGGGAGTTCATTGGTTATCTCTAATACAGTATTATTATTAACCAACTGTAAATAAAAGGTTTCCTGCGATGACTGTTGCAATTGTTCTACCAAGCTCAACAATGCCTGCCTCATCCTCTGCATAACAGAAATACTACTATCCATTTCCTCTATATGTTTTTCCAGAATATCTATTGCCTGACTGATATCTCCATCAAGAATAATCTGTATCTGCTTTAATGGAATCTGCAGCTTCCGTAAGATTACAATTTGTTGCAATCGCCTGATTGCACACTCATCATAAATCCGATACGCATAATCCTCTCTGTGCATACTCTCAATCAATCCTACCTTTTCATAATGACGCAACATCCTGGTCGAAATAGCATATTTCTTAGAAACCTCACTGATTGTCATATACTCCATTGTTCTCCCTCCTTGTTGCCATCATAAGGTACGACATCGTGTCAAAGTCAATCTTGTTTTTCACTTTTTGAAAATTTCATTATTAGTCTTTTTTTATTTTTCACACCCCCTTATCATACTTCCTAAGTTTCCGCACAAAGCTTCCCCACACGCATCCATATAACAATCCCATCATGATAAACATCACCACAAACACCTTGATGTTTATTCCAAATGGCAAATAGTCCTGTATCGACAGCGAAAGTCCTTTTTGAATCGCTTCTGCAAGCAAAATACTTGGAAAAGCACTAATTAGAAAAAAGAAAACGACAATTGGTAAATACACATCAACAAACAAACGTCTGATTTCCTTATTCTGATAACCAATCAATCTTAAAATATCCATATCTCTTTGATTATCCTGAAAATTAATAAATAAAGCAAGAAACAATAGAATTACTCCGATTAATACGCCTGTAGCCTGATTGATAACCGCACTTATTTTATTCGATACCGCATCTCTTTCCAATCTCTCCACCCTTTGTAGCCTTGACTCAGCAAGTCCATCGATATCTATCTGTTCCATACTCCACAGTCCATTGTAGCTACCGTTTTCATAACCTAAAAACTGTGCCAAATCCCATGCACCACAATAAACACATGCTGTTTTTGCATTTTCTATAATATTGGCGACCTCAAAGCTTTTACATGTACCATTCACGCTTATCTGTACTGTTTCTCCAATTTTCACTCCATACATATCCGCCAACCCTTTGTTGATACAGACTGTATCAGTCAATTTTTCACTAATCGATACTTCTTTGCCATTTTCAGGGATATACATGTCATTTTTGCCATACATACCAATAATTGTATGCGGTATGCTTATATTTTTATCCGCCAAAATAACTTCACATTCCTGATACAGATATGGTACTGCTGTATTTGTCACTTCTTTATTCGTCACATGCTCCAAGCGAATATCATATTCATAGTTATGTCCCTGTATTTGGCTTTGCATGATCTTCAGACTACTCAAATTGAGCGATTGCCCTAAAATGACACACACTTGAAATACCATAATTGCTACAAGCATTATAATCATTGCTATTGGCTTACGAAATGCGATTCGGAATGGAAACTTCTGCTTTACCGGAATCAATCCAGTAACCACATCCGCCATATGAAAGGCAGTTCCAAGTTTTTTATATGGTACTATCCCTACTAATAATATGCCCGGTTCCTTACCACTTATCATAAGAAAACATAAGGCCGCAACACCTGAATAAGCAAGTATCGGCAAACCACACCCCAACAGGATACTGGAAACATGAATCTCTTTTACCACCTCTGTAACACAATAACTCTGTGTATAAGCCTGTAATAATACATCCGACAGGAAAAATCCAAATACAATACCCGTGACTCCACCTGTCAAGGAAAGTACAAGCGAAAAGCTACAAAAGCAAGCAAGTAACTCCCGGTTCTTCATTCCCAATGCCTTCATACATCCAATTGAAACCTTATTCGCCCTAAAAAAACGATAAAAGAACATAGCGAATACAAAACATGTCAGCAGTGTTGTTGCCAGAAGGAAAATATTAGCCAAGGAAGTGTTGCTTTTTAATGCATTTTTCCATAATACTTCATTTTCCTGAACAATATCTTTCCTATGCAGTAAATCCATATTACCATCAATCGAGAATTTTACAAAGAAATATGATAACGAAGTTAATATTGTAAGAACCCATACCAGAAAAACATAAGTCCTGTTTTTCATAATCTGTTTCGTTACACTTTTGTACAACAACATATTTCCTACCCCCATACCATTTCACTTGCCGCAATCGGATGTTCATTTCTGATATCCCGATACAACATTCCATCCTTAATAGTAAGCACTCGATCCGCTGTTTTAGCAATCTGCTCGTTATGTGTGGTAAAGAGAATCGTCACACCAAGCTCTCGTTTGATTGTATGTAGCAATTCCACCACCTTTTTGCTATTTTTCTCATCCAAAGCACCAGTTGCCTCATCACAGAATAAAAGTTTTGGACACTTAATTACTGCTCTCGCAATAGCAACTCTTTGTTGCTGTCCACCGGAAAGCTGTGCAGGAAACTTTTTTAGATACTGCTCTAATTCCAATATTCTCACCAATCTGTCAAAAGAAAAAGAAGCTTTTCCATTATTAATACCAACTCGTATATTCTCTTCCACTGTAAGATTTTCCAACAATAAATAATTCTGAAAAACATGTCCAACTTCATTTCTTTTCCATTCAGCAAGCTGTGCTTCACGATATTGGGAAACTACTTTTCCTTCACACTTTACAACACCACTTGTCGGTTTCATAAGACCGGAAAGCACGTGTAACATGGTTGATTTTCCAGAGCCACTAGGTCCTAAGACTGCTGTAAACGTGTTTTCTTCAATACTAAGTGAAATACCTTTTAAAATCTCCTCCTTATCAAAGGTCTTTGTTATACTTTCTGCCTGTAAAACAATAGTCATTTCGTCCTTTACTCCTTAACCTCTTCGTTCCTTTTGTCTTTTCAAAAGTACATTAATATCATCTATCTCCTGCTTAACCTGAAAAATTCTAAGGCACCAGCCTGCCAAATAAACAAAAACAGCAAGTGGTATCAGTACTCCCAATGGTGTACTGCTATACCAATGAAAAATCTTTCCGCAAATAAGCACTACAATAATTGTATAACTAATAGACAATATGGATTCCATAATAAAATACTGAAATTCTATTTTGTTCAAACATCTGATACCTATATGAGTCAATATATTAGCCAAAAGTGACTGAAATACTGTCTCTATACACAAAAAACGTGCTTGATAACAAGTTGCAATCACAGCTAAAGCAACGATCGAAACTCCAGTAGTCGCCAAAATATTTATCAACATCTTTCGCATAGTTACACCATCCTCTCCAACATTTCTTTAATCGTTCTTAAGTATTTTCTTGTAACGTATACTCTTTCTCCATTTTGCAGGGTTGCCTCTAACCTGCTATTCAGAAGCGGCCTAATGGAATCTAAAATATGTATATTCAGCAAACACGACTTACTAATACGGACAAATCCAGCGTTCTGTAACCTGTCTTCTATCTCATGCAAACGATAATCCGTCTGATACACCTTCTCTTCTCCATACACAAATGTCTTCTTATCTACACTCTCAATGTAATAAATATCCGATGCATTCAAATATTTCTCCTGCCCGTCACATTTACATTTTACCTTTATTTCCGCTGATCGAATCAACGCTATTAATCGCTCAACCTCTTCATTCATGGTTGAATATTTGATTAATACCTCTAATTCTTTATAGGACCGATTTTTTTCTAATTTTATTAACACTTTTTTCTCCACCACCTGAACATACTGTATCGTAATCTATTGTATTATACAATACTCCTTCAACCAACATACAAATATCGCATACTAAAATACAAAAAGAGCACCTATTTACTTCAATCTTATCGTAAATAAGCGCCCTCTTGTTATTTATTATTTTTTATTTCCTGCTTATTATGATACATCTCGCTATCCGCAATGGCAATTGCTTCATCAATTTTTTCACGTGTAAATTCTTCACAAATAGAGAATCCATGTGCAATTTGGATTGGATATGGATACCATTTCGCCAGATTAGCTTCTTTAATCAGCTCCTTAAAAGTAAGCAAACCTTTTGTATATTTTTCTTTAATATTGATACCTGCCATTAATACACAAAACTCATCACCACCGATACGATATGCCTTTCCATAATGGCCAAAGCTATCAGAAATGATGTGAGCTGCTATCTGTATTAAATCATCTCCTAATTCATGTCCTTGGTTATCATTTACTGTTTTTAAGTTATTTACATCCAAATAAATAATACCCAAGCTCTTTATATTGCTTTCCGAATCTGCATATTCATCCAATTGTTCTAAATACGCAGTCCTATTGCCTAATCCAGTCAATCCATCTGAATATGCCAATTTACTCATTAATTCGTATTTTAGTCCCTGCTCTACAATTTTATATGCTTCCATCTGACTACTGGTAGCAAAACAAAAACACATAATCAACATTCCAACACGAATCAACCCCGCTCTATCCATTCGGTCCACATTTAAGGAGCGTAGAGTTTCGAATATTGAAAAAAACCATAAGAACGATAATCCTGCAATAAGTAATGAGCATTGTAATAGTGGCTTTTTTTCCTTTTTCAATCTGATAAACATTTTTACAACCCATACAAACATTACAATATCGATGAATCGCATAAAAAGAACACCAAAAAGCAAAAGATTATGTATATCCCATGTTCCTTCTAATTGAACGCATACACATAACAGTATGTAGCTGATATTGATATATGCCATAATACGAACAATACGATTTCTAAATATTTTATATTCACTATTTAAATAAAGAAGCAATGGCATACTGTCTACTATCATAACCATATTGTTTATTAACTGTATTATTCGCATATCTTTCACGCAAAACTGTATTACATTTGTCTCTAATAAACACCATGCTCCTGTTAGCAACGCAAACAATCCAAGCCATAATAAACTATGATTTTTCTTCGCTTTTCCATATGAAGGTAAACAATCTATTACTGCTAATACGACACCCAATATCATCAACAATAAGCTAATAGCGATTCCAACTATATTTTTTGCAAATAATTCTAATATAATATCTGCTTTATCACCTAGAAAAATTGCGTCTGTCGTTATTGCATTTGTGTCATATACCATAATAATCTGAAGTTCCAAATATTGATTCGAATACTTTGAATTAATAGTCATTACATTCCACAAATTTCCCGGCGATTTATTGTAATATTTTGAATCATATACTTCTGTCTCATATAATAGTTCTTCACCAACCAATACTCGGGTATAAACATCCTTGGAACGATACACTAAACTAACATCTGCATCCATTTGTGGTAACTGATAATACATAGATAAAACACCTTTTTCTTCATCCATATATTCTCCCAGCTTTTTTACATCCACTGGCTTTAATCCTTCTTTGTCTAACGACCAATCCGCTGTAATATTTTTATATGTTATTTCTTTAATTGACTCACTTCGTTCTTTGCGATCAATCGTAATTATTCCTATAATAAACAACATCCCCAACAAGCCCAAGAGATAAATACACATTATGAAATTGCTTTTTTTGGTATAACTTCTATCCATTTTTCTTTTCTCCACTCTCCATGAATTACTTTATTATACCACATTTTACAAAATACACCATGTGAAATTTATAGAAAATGAGTACTATCGAACAAAGAATCGTTAAAGCAGCACTTTACTTAAAATGTCATCATTCCAATTAATCTTACCATAAAAGCAGCAATCCAAGCCAATACACACTGCCATATAACAACACCAACTGCCCATTTTGTACCAAGCTCTCGCCTAATTGCCGCAATAGCTGCTACACAAGGAGTATATAAAAGACTAAATACCAACAATGCTGCCGCACTAGCAGAAGTCATTACCGTTGTAATACTTGCGCCAAAAAGAACTTCCAACGTTGAAACAACGCTTTCCTTTGCCATAAATCCGCTGATTAATGCCGTACAAATTCTCCAGTCACCAAGCCCTATAGGCTGTAATAACGGTGCTATTAAGCCTGAAAGAACCGCTAATATACTGTCCTCTGAAGACTCCACCATATTTAAGCGAAAATCAAAGCTCTGCAAGAACCAAATTGCAACCGTAGCCAATAAAATAACAGAAAATGCTCTTTGCAAAAAGTCCTTTGCCTTTTCCCATAATAATTGAATTACATTTCTTGCGCCTGGTAAACGATAATTTGGCAGCTCCATCACAAATGGAACGGCCTCACCGCGAAATAGAACCTTCCTATATAGAACAGCCGCTACAATTCCTGCCATAATTCCCAATACATAAAGGCCAGACATAATCAAACCACCATTCTTCGGGAAAAAAGCATTTACAAAAAATGCATATATCGGAAGCTTCGCTGTACAGCTCATAAACGGTGTCAATAAAATAGTCATTTTTCTATCACGTTCACTTGGTAATGTCCTAGTAGCCATAACAGCAGGAACAGTACAACCAAATCCAATTAACATTGGAACAATGCTTCTTCCCGAAAGCCCAATTTTACGAAGTAACTTATCCATCACAAAAGCTACTCTTGCCACATATCCGCTATCTTCTAATAAAGAAAGGAAGAAAAACAATGTTACAATAACTGGCAAAAAGCTAAGTACACTTCCAACTCCGGCAAGCATACCATCCACTACAAGACTTTGAAGCCCTGCATTGACATTCGCATTTACCATCACACCTGCAATGATTCCAATAATCCATTCTATCCCTATCTCCATCAATCCCTGTAACCATGCACCAATCACATTAAATGTGAGATAGAATACTGCTATCATAATCAGCAGAAACGCAGGTATTGCCGTATATTTTCCCGTCAAAATCTGGTCAATTTTTCTACTTCTCAAGTGTTCCTTGCTTTCTCTTGGCTTTATAACCGCCTCATCACAAACCTTTTTAATAAAACAAAAACGCATATCCGCCATCGCTGCGCTACAATCCAGTCCTCTTTCCGTTTCCATCTGTGCAACAATATGCCCCATCATTTCTCTTTCATTTTGATCCAGTCCAAGTCCTTCACAAACCAAAGAATCCCCTTCCGCCAGCTTACTAGCTGCAAAACGGACTGGAATGCATGCCGCTTTTGCGTGATCTTCTATTAAATGTATTATTGCATGCAAACATCTATGCACAGCACCCTTGTGGTCATTTTCATCACAAAAATCCTGTCTGAGCGGTCTCTCCTGATAATATGCCACATGAACCGCATGTCTTATCAATTCCTCAATACCCTGATTTTTGGCTGCTGCAATGGGAACAACAGGAACTCCTAATTGCTGTTCCATCGCGTTTACATCAATATAGCCACCGTTTCCTTCTATCTCATCCATCATATTCAATGCTACTACCATCGGAATATTCATTTCCAAAAGCTGCATCGTCAGATACAGATTACGCTCGATATTGGTTGCATCAACAATATTAATAATCGCTGTCGGCTTTTCCCGTAATACAAAATTACGGGATACAATCTCTTCACTGGTATACGGAGACATCGAATAAATTCCAGGCAAATCCGTTATTATCGTATTCGGATATCCCTTAATAACACCATCTTTTTTATCTACCGTTACTCCCGGAAAGTTTCCAACATGCTGATTTGCGCCTGTTAGCTGGTTAAAAAGAGTTGTTTTTCCACAATTCTGATTCCCAACCAAAGCAAACGTCAACTTCCCCCCCTCAGGCAACGGATTTCCATCTCCAGGTTGATGATATTTTCCTTCCTCTCCTAATCCAGGATGCTCTATCTTCTTATTAATAATGCTTTTTTTCTTTTCTACTTGTTTCTTTACTATTTCTTCCTCTTCCAAAGGAACTATTTCAATCTTCTTGGCATCATCTATACGTATAGTCAATGCATACCCATGAATCTGCAATTCCATAGGATCTCCCATCGGAGCCAACTTCACAACCTTCACTTCTGTTCCTGGAATTACACCCATATCTAAAAAGTGCTGACGTAATGCACCTTCTCCGCCAACGGAACAAATGACTGCCGTTCTTCCTATATTTAAATCATTTAATTTCATATGCGTACTTTTGTTTGTCATCATTTTACCTCAAGAACTATATATAATTATACTCGTAATTATTCATTTAGAATCGCTTTCAGCGATGAGATTTATGCTTATCATATCATTTTCTTACGGTCTCAGCAGTAAATGCTTCGACCTACTGAATAGTTACTTATACTCTATATATATACCCTTATAATTGAAAAGTCAAGGCGCTAACTAAAGATAGCTTGCACTAACGAAAAACCACTCCAAAGCTCATTCCATCTTTTTCTCTCCTGTATTTGCTTACCGGTATAAGCATTTTTAATGCTTGATGGCAGTCTACCATGGAAATTATTAAATAATCCTTAAATTACTCAAAAATTATTAACATTAACAATTCAAATATATACGTATTCATGATATAATAACTCTAATTCAAATTATAGTTTAAAATGAACATTTAAACATAAGAAAGGATTTGTACATGAATACCAGTTTGGATAACAAAAGAAAAGTATTAACTGCATTATATTTCCTTGGAATAATAGCAATTCCCATAATAATGTTTATTATATCTTCTACAAAGCAAAATCATATTACAAAACCCGCAACCTATATGAGTATTAGCAATGCGCTAACCTTGGATCAAGAAGGAACTCTCCCCGTATCCCCAAAAGAACTTGGGAACTATATGGATCCTGAAATCGGATGGCTATCCATCTACTATCAGCTTCCGGAGATGCATTCCGAAGAAAGCCTTATATATCGCTCCAAAGATATCTATACCCGTGTTTTAATCGATGGACAGCTTATTTATGAACCAATTGTATATGAATCACCTTTATATAATGAATCGCCCGGAAATCTTTGGAATATTGTACCTATCACCACAAAATATTCAGGAAAATGCCTTGAGCTTCAAATAGGTATGATATATGACACCAATACACTTACCTTAGACACATTATTTTTCGGTAATCCAACTGATTTTATTCTTAATTTCCTAAAAAATAACCAATGGGGACTTCTCGTCAGTTTAATCATGATTATTGTAGGGCTGTTCTTTATGATATATGATTTTTTACCTACTTATGGAAAAATCAAAAAACATCATAGCTTGTTTTGGATTGGCTTTTTTGCTTTTTTAGTTGGAATATGGAGCTTACTAGAGACAAACCTTTTACAGTTTTGGTTTGATGATGTACGTATTATTCAGTTAATCAATAACATGATTACCATTGTACTTGGTATGCCCCTTCTATTTTATCTAAACTGCGAATATGGAATATTCAAATACCGTGTAATGAGAATTCTTGCTTATATTAATGTAGGATATATACTATTATGCTTTGGCTTACATCTTAGCAACATACGGAGTGTACACTACACCTTGAACGGTGGGCATATCCTTATGATACTTTCTGATGTTGTACTATTTATTTGGGTTGTATATACACTGATAAAATGTAAAAAAGAGAAAAAACCTATCTTAAATTGTGCTTTACAGCTATCTGGACTATGTATGCTATGGATTTTCGGTATTGCAGAATATACCCTCGTTTATCAAGAAGACCGCATAGATAGAGCTGGACTTTTACGTATTGGTATGTTACTTCTTTGTCTCTTTCTAGCTATAAGTAGTCAGATTGAAACCTATAAAGTAATAGAACGTGGACTAAAATATAATTTTGTACGAGACTTAGCTTATTCCGATGGTTTAACAGGAGTCAGCAATAGAACAGCATATTTAGAACAATTGGAAAAATATAACAACAATGATACTATTGGAATTGTATTTCTAGATATCAATAATCTGAAAAAAATAAATGATACTTTGGGGCATGAATATGGTGATGAATTAATCATTACTTCCGCCAACATTATATATAACAGCTTCGGTCTGTTTGGTAAGGTCTTTCGTATTGGTGGGGATGAGTTTTGTGTATTAATAGACGACAATAATGTAAAAAGTAAATATGAGCTGGGACTTGAAACATTTAAAAAACTTATCAACGAAATGAACGCAACAAACCAGCATCCTTATATGATTCAAATTGCACATGGATTTTCTGTCTGCGAATCCGCTACTCACAAAAAATTAGCCGAAGCGATAGCAAAGGCTGATAGCAAAATGTATAAAAACAAAAAAGAACAGAAATCAAACTATGCTTAGCATACAACAAAAGGGTGTCCATCTGACACCCTTTTGTTTATTCTCATATTATCTTATTACTTTTCTTTTCCATCCCAGCAATAAGTACAAAGCTTACACTTATCAATGCCAACAGACTCAAGCATATCATCCAAACGCGCAAATGCAAGAGAAGTAAAATTCATCTCCTTACGAATCTCTTCTACCATCTGCTCATACTTTGGTGAATCCGGATCTGCGTATTCTTGTAATACTTCTTCTGTAACCCTGCCATTCTCTAAGCGATCAATTACTCTTCGGGTAATCAAATCCATCTCTGATGAAGATCTAGAAAAATTCAAATATTTACAACCATATAACAATGGTGGACAAGCTGGACGAATATGTACCTCTTTTGCACCACTGTCATATAAGAACTCTGTTGTTTCACGAAGCTGTGTTCCACGAACAATTGAGTCATCAATTAAAAGAAGACTTTTATCTCGAATCAATTCTTCGACTGCAAGAATTTTCATCTTTGCAATCTGATTTCTCTGACTCTGTAGTGTTGGTATAAAAGAACGTGACCATGTAGGTGTATATTTAATAAATGGTCTTGAAAAAGGTACTCCCGACTCATTTGCATATCCAATAGCATGTGCAATACCTGAATCCGGAACTCCTGCTACAATATCCGGCTTTACCGTATCACGTTGAGCCATCTTACGACCACAACGATAACGCATATTCTCTACACTGTTTCCTTCATAGGAGCTTGCAGGATATCCATAATAAACCCAAAGGAACGTACAAATCTTCATTTCCTCATTTGGATTCATAAGAGTAACACAATTTTTGTCTGTTACGACTACGATTTCTCCTGGTCCTAACTCCTTATAATCAGAATAGCCTAAATTTTTATATGCATAATTTTCAAAAGAAACACAATATGCATCATCCTTTTTCCCAATAGCAACAGGAGTACGCCCATACTTATCTCTTGCTGCATAAATTCCTGCCTGATTCATTAATAAAATAGATACCGAACCATCAATTTCTTCTAATGCATGATGAATACCTTCTATGATATTCGCCTTTTGGTTAATCAATGCTGCAATCAACTCTGTTGCATTGATATCACCACCACTCATCTCAAGGAAATGTGAATGACCACTATCAAACAACTTCTGTGTTAACTGTTCCTGATTATTAATTTTACTGATTGTTGTTAATGCATAAGTTCCATGATGAGAACGCACAATCAACGGCTGTGGTTCATAATCAGAAATACATCCAATACCAAGATGTCCTGACATTTCCTGTATGTCCTTGTCAAATTTGGTACGGAAAGGTGCATTTTCAATATTATGAATGGAACGATTAAAGCCATCCTTGCCATATACCGCCATACCACCGCGTCTTGTTCCCAAGTGCGAATGATAATCGATTCCAAAAAACAAATCAAATACGCAATCCTGCTTTGATGCTACGCCAAAAAATCCACCCATTATTCTTCCTCGTTTCTCTTGATTTAATAAATTCATTCTGCAACTTACTTTAAGCTACATATCATACACCATTGAAATTCAATAGCATACTTATACTAGCACAAAATAATGTAACGTTCAATCACTGTATTTATTTTTGACAGATATTCCTTTACCTATTATAATAGCATTTGATTATAATAGTACTTAGCAAATGAAAGGCAGGTAGTGTGAAAAATCCATAGACGAAAGATTTTTCACACGGCGAATTTGTGCTTTGCTCAAATTCGCAGAATCTGAGAAAGGAATAATTATGAAAATGATGAATCGAAAAGTGGCATTTTTTGATATTGATGGCACACTCACTTCTGAAATAGATGGTTCTATACCTCATGACACAAAAGAAGCTATCCGAAGAGCAAGAGATAATGGACATCTCATGTTTATAAATACTGGACGTTGTATGGATTATGTAGAAGAACGCTTCCGTGAAATAGGTTTTGATGGATATGTCTGTGGTTGCGGAACTAATATATACTGTAACGAAAATGGAAAATTAGAAGAACTACTCCATGTCGAACAGCCCCATCAGGTTGTTTCTGAGATTTTAACACATGCTAGAAACTTCTCTCTTGATTTACTCTTCGAAGCAAAGAAAGAGGTTCGTTTCGACACAAAACGACCTCTTGTCACTCCTGGCGGAATACAGCAGTACAATATTTTTGTTGATTGTAATTGCGATATGTCACATAATCCTGAAGACGACGATTTTACCTGTGATAAATTCGTTGTATGGTTCAACAACATTAATGATTTAGCTGAGTTTCGAAAGGTAAGCGACAAATACTTTGCTTGTATCGACCGTGGTGGAGTTTTTCGCGAATTCGTACCACATGGATACTCCAAAGCAACAGGCATTCAATTTGTTCTTGACCATTTCGGTCTACCATTAGAAAATGCCTATGCTCTAGGAGACAGTAATAACGACCTCTCCATGCTCACCTATGTAAAGCACAGTATCGCAATGGGAAACTCTTTTCCTGCCTCACTTTTCAATCAGGTAGCTTACGTAACTGCTAAATCAAGCAAAAACGGTATCGGACAAGCTTTGAAACATTTTGGTTTTTACGCATAACTATCAATGGTAATACCTAGACTTTCTACTTTCATGGTTGTGCTAAAAATATTTTTCGCATACTGTTTCATCAGATTTCCATATGCAGCATTCTCTCCAAAGAGTGCTGCATATCCTTCTTTAAAGGTATCATCAATAATCGCATCCGGATAATACTTCAAAGTACCATTCTCCGTAACGGTAATTCCAAGCTTAGAAAAGTTATCAATTGTTTCTACTTCCTTCGTTTTCTCTATCATATATTTCATATAATTACTAACAGAATCTGTCGCTTTTGCAAGAAGATCATTATATCCCCATACAAAGCCATCAATTCTTTCCTTTATTTCCTGTGCCACAGTTCCCATAGAGTCATCATAATTTTGTACCTGTGCATTAATTTCCTGCAGTCCTTCTACAACTCCTTGAACATAAAAAGCCGTACCACCTTGCCACATCTCTTCATCACTAAATTTTGTAACCGTCCGAAACTTACGCAAAACAATCTGATACTCTTCCTCATCCGCTTTCTTTTCAACGGTACGCATCAATTTATCCAGCCTCTTGAATAGCGCATCTTTTCCCTCAAACAGCTTATTTATATCTGACTCTTTTGCTTCCTCTAACTCTTTACTGTCAAATTTCCATTTGCCATTCGACTCCTTTAATCCCAGCTTCTTTAAACTCTTCTTGTTTTCTTTCATAAAGTCGTCCATATTTGATAATGTATTTGACAACTCCTTATCTGTAATTTTCTCACCAGAATTCTTCAATTTATTATAAGACTCTGCAAAATTCTCTAAATATTTTTCAAGCTTATTGCTTGTTATCGTATCTGGATCAAAATTTTTAAGCTTACGAACACTCTTTCGAAAGCTTTCAATATCCTTCTGCAAATCCTGTACATTCGAATCCGCCTCTCTAACATTCTTGCGATACGAGGAAACATATGAATTTCCATTAGAAGGTATTTTATCATAAAAATCTGATGCTTTATTTGAAATGTTCATCGGCTCTCCTCCATAAAAAATATTTTCCATAATCTCATAAAAAGTTTTTGCTTTTTATGAAAGAACTTTCACACTTTCGTGTAACAAGGTCTTTCATAGAAAAAAAGTTCGATATATAAATATATATCGAACTTTTTTATACATATATTTAGTTTTTAAGGCAATTATCCATTTAAAATCGCTTGCTTCAATAGGATTTTTGCGTACCGTATCATTTTCTTACTTTATTTACCTTTCACCATTTTAACAATTTGGATTAAAATCGTTGGAATAATCGCTAATATTACTATCTGTAAAATCGCTGTTGCAGATACATAAACAACACTAAATACACTGCTCAAGAAAGGTACAAATAATACAAGTGCAAGTAAACTTACCCCTCCTATAAATGCTAATAAACTATATTTGTTAGAACATATTCCAAGCTTAACTATAGATTGCTCACCTCTACAATTAAAACCATGGAATAATCTTGCAAGTGTCAGCGTTGCAAACGCCATTGTTGATGCCATTTCTGCACTTGTTTCTAATCCAATATGGAATGCAACCATCGTTGTTATCGCAATCAATGCGCCTTCACACAGTAACGTTATCATAAAATCCTTTGTTAAAATACCAACCTTCGGATTTCTAGGCTTCTCCCCAAACAACCCATCATCTGCTTGTTCCATACCAATTGCAATCGCAGGAAGCGAGTCCGTCAACAAATTGATAAACAATAAATGAACTGGCGCAAACGGAACTGGAAGTCCTGCAATTGAAGTATATAAAACAGAGAAAATTCCTGCCGTATTACCGGATAATAGGAACAAAATCGCATTCTTTATATTACGATATACATTTCTACCGTTTGCAACAGCTTTCATAATTGTCGCAAAGTTATCATCCGACAGAATCATTGCCGCAGCATCCTTAGAAACCTCTGTTCCTGTAATACCCATTGCAACACCAATATCCGCCTTTTTTAATGCTGGTGCATCATTTACACCATCACCAGTCATTGCTACTATATTCCCCTTTCTCTGCCATGCTTCCACAATTCTGATTTTATTTTCAGGCGAAACTCTTGCATATACAGAAATCTTATCAATTTTGTTATTAAGTTCATCTTCTGACATATCATCCAATTCTGCACCGGTTACAGCCATGTCGCCATCCATAAAAATACCTATCTGCTTTGCAATGGCAACAGCTGTAATTTTATGATCGCCTGTAATCATAACCGGACGAATCCCTGCTCTTTTTGCATTCGCAACTGCCTCTACTGATTCCGGTCTTGGCGGATCAACCATAGAGATTAAGCCGATAAATGTAAAATCCTTTTCTGTATGAATACTTAATTCTTCATCTGATTCTTTATACGCAAAAGCTAAAACTCGAAGACCATCCTCTGAAAAGCTCTGATTTTGTTTACGAATCTTTTCCTTTTCCTCTTCTGTCATTTCCTTAATTCCATCGGTGTACTGAACATGCGTACAACGGTCTAGAAGAACATCCACTGCACCCTTTGTTAAAATTGTTGGCTCACCATGCAAATTGTATTTTGTACTCATTAATTTTCTGTCTGAATCAAAAGGCACTTCTTCTCGTCTATGCATCGCTTGTCGGATGATATCTTCATGCACACCACCTTGGCCAAGCACGCTATTTTCATTGACTGATACAGTTCTAAACATCTCTAACAATGCATATTCTGTTGGGTCACCAATTCCTTTTCCGTCTATGATACTAGAATCATTTGTTAAAACTGCATCGTATAATAAATATCTATGTGTCTGACTTGACAAGTCAATTTCTTCTGGATTCATCACTTTCCCATCCACATAGACCTGCTGTACTGTCATTTTATTTTGAGTTAAGGTTCCTGTCTTATCAGAACAGATAACAGATACGCATCCAAGACTTTCTACTGCCTTTAATTGCTTAATAATTGCATTTTCCTTCGCCATCTTCTGTGTTCCCATTGCCTGAACAATCGTCACAATAGAACTTAACGCCTCAGGAATTGCTGCAACAGCCAAAGCTACTGCAAACATCATGGAATCAAGCAAATTCATCTGTCGGTATAAACAAAGTGCAAATACCAACGCACTAATAACCATAATTAAAATTGCAAGTTTTTTACTAAACTCATCTAAGCTTTCCTGTAACGGTGTCTTACGCTCTTTTGCTGCATTCATTAATCCAGCAATCTTTCCAAGCTCCGTGTTCATACCAGTTCCTGTAATCAATACTTCAGCACGGCCATACGTAACCAAACTTCCTGAATATACCATATTCACTCGATCAGCAAGTGGCACATCACCCTCTAGCACTATATCTAACTTGTCAACATTCGTAGATTCCCCTGTCAAAGAACTTTCATTTACCTGCAAAGAGTAATTATGAAGAATACGTCCATCTGCCACAATCATATCTCCTGCTTCAAGAATTACAATATCTCCAGGAACCACCTCTCTTGACGAAATCTCTTGCTTCATTCCATCTCTTATTACTTTCGCATTCGGAGAAGATAACTGTTTCAAGCTATCAAGAGATTTCTCAGCCTTTACGTGCTGAACCGTTCCAAGAACTGCATTCATAATAAGCACCAATAAAATAACTATTGTGCTCTCTATGTTTCCCGAGAACATCGAAATAACAGCAGCTACGATTAAAATAACAACCAACAAATCACAAAATTGACTTAAAAATACCTCTAATACACTCTTTTTCTTTCCTTCCTGCAGAACATTTTCTCCCTTTTCTGCCCGAATTTCTTCAACCTGTTTTGTAGAAAGACCATTTACTCCCACTCCAAACTCTTTCCTCAGCTCTTCTTCAGAAGAATTCCAATATTCTTTCTTTTTCATACACCAATCTCCTTTTCATGCTTTATTCTTCCCATGCAAAAGAGTTTTCATGAAATAAAAAAGTATTTGCTCAACAGCGAACACTAGCAAGAATTTCTTACGAAATTCTTGTTTTACACTTACTACGCTTCGAGCACTTTCTTAAATACAAAAAGAGACCTCTATTGCACGGTTTATGTACAATAAAAGTCTCGTTCCTATTTCAGTGCACTATCCGGTTATCAGCCCCAAAATTTTTTACTCTGCCGACAACGTGATGACGAAAAGCACAACACCTAATATCTTAGATGTGAACTACTCCCTAATATTAGTAGATATCATAGCATGACTAAGTTTGTTTCGTCAATCACAAATAAATTTTTTAATACTGTTTTTTTAACAATAACGTCCAAGAACCTTCTCAACCTCCGCCATATCAATCGGCTTTGATAAGTAATCATCAAATCCTTTACTCAAGTAATCTTCCTTTGCTCCTTGTATCGCATTTGCAGTCAACACAATAACCTTAGCATTCTTACTGCTATTATCCTCTTTTTTTCTTAATTCCAGCAATGTTTGAATACCATCCATTTCTGGCATAATATGATCCAATAAGATAAAATCATAGCAATTCTCTGCTACAAGTTTTAGACACTCCATGCCACTTTCAGCTTCATCCACATCCGCTTCTGTATAGGAAAGAAGTTCCATTGCAACAAAACGATTAATTTCATTATCATCTACAACCAAAATCTTCTTTCCAGGGATTCTTAAAGAAATTTCCTGCACTCCATCTTCTGTATCCTCTATACTTTCTATTTCAATACAATTAAACATTTTCTCACTTATTGGTCTTTGAGGAATCACAACTTCAAATTCCGATCCCTTTCCATATTCACTACAAACATGTATTTCGCCTCCCATAATCTCAACAAGACTCTTTACAATAGAAAGTCCCAATCCTGTTCCCTGAATTCCTTCATTCATTTTGGAGTCTACTCTTTCAAAAGCTTCAAATATTGTTTCTATATACTCCTCTTTAATACCAATTCCAGTATCTTGAACCTTAATTCTTACAAAATATTTCTCCCCTTCCCAAAAACCTTCAACAAAAACCTCTACCTTTCCTTCCTTTGTATACTTCACAGCATTTCCTATTAAATTTATAGCTATTTGTCTAAGCTTTTTATCATCTCCATGTAATATTTCAGGAATACTTCCTCTAATTTGCATATCAAAGTGAATTCCCTTTTCATGTGCTCTTACATTTCCTAATATTGCCAATTCTTTTAAAAGCTTTTTAAACTTATAATCAGAATTTTCAAGTACTACTCTATTTGCTTCAATCTTAGATATATCCAAAATATCATTAATCAAATTCATCAGATTATTAGCCGATATCTTTACCAACTTTGCATATTCTGTGATCTTTTCATCTTCACTCTTTTGCAATATCATTTCATTCATTCCGATTACTCCATTAATCGGCGTCCTGATTTCATGACTCATTCTTGCCAAAAATTCTGTTTTCGCATGGTTAGCCCTATCTGCTTCATGCTCTGAAATCTGCAATTTTTGTATTATATCTCTCTTCTCCGTAAGATCATTCAAAACTACAATGTAACCTGTTACATCTCGATATTCATCAAAAATTTTACTAATCTCAATATGACAATATCTATTATTTAATATACATTCCGCTTCTTCTACTTTCTTATTCTCCTCAAAATCAAAGCATTTTTCTTCAACTGCAAATATCTCACTAAATAACCTGTTTTCAATATCTTTTCGATATTCTGCAAAAAAATCCATCGCACCATTATTCGCAATACGAAATTTTCCTTTGCTATCATAAATAATAACAGGTGTGTCTACAGAAGAATAAACAAATTGTGATATATTTTCTATTGTTATTTCTGATTTTCGTTGAAAATCCAATACTCCAGCCACTAATATTACGCCAATTCCCTGTGTTAATGTACTTCCAGGCAAAGCATCATACCCAAAAACAGGAAGAAGAGTATCGAATACCATACCAAGCATAACAATCATAAGACATTTTATTAACCTCTTAATAATAACCTGTAATTTCTTTCTTTTTGTTTGCTTTAATATGCAAAAACAAATAATAAAAAGATTAACTCCCACTACTACTGCATAAAGATTATACAAAGTATTCCATATATTCTGTGAAAACTGATACGTCATACCGATTTTATCATGCGGATAGAACGTAACGCTTTCCTCTCTTACAATGAACGGCCATAAAAAAATCCCTAAAACAGCAATCATCCGGACATAAACCTTAATATACTTTTTCTCATTTAACCACTGCATAAAAAACTCTGCTAAAAATACAAATAGCAAAAACACTCCCGTCATTCCAAACGCACGCCATTTTCTAGCCGTTTCAGGATTTGTCTGCACCCAAATCATCGCATATCCAAAACTCCAAATCGAACTAAAAAAAGTCGCAAAACAATATAACAAATTTTGTCTTTTATAGATATAATCGTGATCTCTCCTATATATTCCAAACCCTGTAATCAACGTTAATATTCCAATTGTATATAAAATTGCACTGATTATTCGATTCATGGCAAGACTCCTTCTTGAACGGTTGTTTTTTTCTTTATATTAACACATCTCCGCTCTTTTCTCTATCTATTTTATCATCCAACGGTAATTATTCATTCTATTTCATCATTACAAAATTCTACTACTTTCATTTCTTTTTAATCCAGCGCCCTCTAACATTACCCATTACTGTTCTTTCTCTTCTTTTTTTCACACGTTGAAACTTCTTCCATTTCATGCTATACTGTAGAAAAATTAGGGGCTTTTTAA
>JAXJRB010000029.1:0-31476 GCA_036310845.1 Lachnospiraceae bacterium
ATATGTCTACATTCGGAATATTGAACACCCTGGCCAATCTGCATATCCGAGATGGCCGGGGTGGTAGATATTGTATTATAATTGATGTCGGTCTTTGCGACTTGTTGACGCACATAGCCCGGCGTATTGATATTCGATAAGTTGTGTGCAACTGTATTTAATGCATTTTGGGATGTCTGCAATCCACTTTTTCCAACATATAATCCGCTAAATAATGACATGGTATCACCTCATGTTAGCCTTACTGTTTCGCATCAAAACCACCATGAAACATACCAAGCTGACTACCAGTACAGTATGCACTTTTTGAATAATTGGCTGTTTGCGGCGCAGATTTCAAGGCTCGAATCATGTTCAGATTAAAACCTACCATATCCAAAGCGTCTGTCAGAAGCATTTGATTCTTCTCATTTGCCTCCCTTAGTCGGTCTATGGTACTCTTGAGCTTTTCCTGCACATTTGCGAGCTTCTTTTGCTCGTCAGGACGCTTCCCAAGCATCTGAATCAAGTTAATAAGTTTCAATGTTTCAACATCCTTGTTTACTACGTTGGCAATATCAGCCAGAATTTCCTTTCTAGACTTTTCCATTTTTTGGATTCTGCCTACGATTTCCTGTTCATCTTCCGTGATTTTTCCTAGGGTTTCTATATCTCCCTTTACAATAGCGGGAGTCTTTTGGTCAGCGAGTGCTACCAAAGCTTCATACTCTGTGCCCTCCCTGTCCAAAACGTCTATCAAACTTTCTAATAAACTAGCCACCTAAATACCTCACATTATGTCGATAAAGAATCCTCTTTTTTTAAAAAAGACCATTGTACTTCTCTAATAATTTTCCCGCTAAGTCATCAACGTTAACCTCATAAGTTCCGTTATCAATCTGTTCCTTAAGCGGTGCAATAACACTTTCTCTTACATCGGGAGTATTGGCTACTACCTGTTTCGCTATCTGTGCATCCTTTCCGGCTGCCGATAACATAAGCTGATCTTTAAAGCTTGTGGAATTAACCCTCTTTTCTTCTGTTTTCTTTATACTCTTTGTTCCATATAATTGTTGAATATGATTGTATGCATCGATACGCATCTTAGACTCCTCCTTTCTAAAAATGTGCTACCGTAACCATTCAATTCCTTCATAGTTACATGCTGCTACAATACTATAAGCTTCACTCTTATTATGTTTATCGGATTTTTCCTGTAAGACTTAATACTTTTGCTCAAATTATTTTAAAAATTTAAAATTTTCTCGAGTAGATACACTCGGTTAAATGGGAACGAAAAATAATATCCATCCACGAACTCTTGCGTATATTCCATAACCTCTCTTGCGATTGCAATGCCAACTGCCTCTCCTTCTTCCCTCGATGCCTTTTCCGGATAGCGTGCTATTAATTCATCCGTAACAGCAATTCCTGCAATCTCATTTTTCATAAATAAGGCATTACGTCTACTAATCAACGGCATAATGCCACAAAGAATTCTAGCTCCTGTTTCTTCCTTGATTCTGCGCACTCTGTCTGCTGCCTCTCTCGAAAAAACCGGTTGTGTAAAGAAAAACCGTGCTCCTGCTTCCATTTTGCGCTGCACACGCTTTATCTCTACTTCAAGATTTCTTCTACCCTGATTAATGGCACCACCATATACAAGCGGACTGTTGCAAAAGCTTTCCTCATTCATATCTTTTGCAATATTCATAAGTCCTACCGAGTCAAAATTAAACACTGCTTTTACCGTTTCACGAACCATAGACGGAACTGGGTCTCCTGTGATAATCAGCATATTATTAATGTCGTTAATATGCGCTCCAAGGAAAAGCGAGCGCATGGCAATGGCATTCTTGTCTCTACAACAAATATGTGGCATAACGCACATTCCTGTTTCTCTTCTTACCTTTTCTGCCATGAGCACAGAATCAATACGCGTTCTTCCTGATGGTGAATCAGGAAATGTCAATACATCTACATCTGACCTCTGCAAGATGTGTGCTGCCTCTAAAAGCTTCTCATCATCCGCATCTGCCGGTGGTGCAAGCTCGACTGCAATCAACTTCTTATCCTTTATGGTGCCATCTTCCTCTTCAAAGAAACCAACATGTCTTACTATCTTTGTCACCGGTTCCATTCGCACGATTTTTCTCTCTATCTTGCCTTGTTTCCATTCTGTTCTTCTTGACAGCTCGCGGATAAAATTGGGATTTGTTCCACAACATCCACCAAGCACATCAAGTCCCAGCTTGTCTGCCATACTACTTACTTTATCGGCAAAATAGTCCGGTTGATTTGCAAATTGAAACTGATTTTGTATTCTTTTTGGATACCCCGCATTCGGAAGTGCAATCAATGCCTTTTCTCCATCTGCGAGATAAGAATACAATCCATCAAATATCTGTTCCATATGACCAGGACCTACTC
The DNA here is from genome assembly GCA_036310845.1 of Lachnospiraceae bacterium. GTDB lineage: Bacteria > Bacillota > Clostridia > Lachnospirales > Lachnospiraceae > COE1. The sequence goes on from JAXJRB010000029.1 coordinate 2,410, forward strand.
CACAGTTAAGTCCTATTGCATCAATTTCTGCTACATTGGCTGCTTCCTGTAAAAGCTTTTTTGCACTTAATCCCGCATTGCTATAACCAAACTGATTTACCGAAAATTGTACCATGACATAAATGTCATTTTCTTGTTTTATTCTTTTGATTACAGGCAATATGTGTGTCATATCTGCAAAGGTTTCAAATGTAAGAATCTCGATACCTTCTTCAATAAAGGCACTGACTATCTCATAATACTGCTCCTCCATTGCCGCATCATCCATTCCTGCAGCCTTTGGAATCGGCCCTATATCGCCTGCAATAAAAACAGCGTTTTCGGTTATTCCATCCGCGGCTTTTCTTGCATGACCAACGGCCGCTTTAATAACCTCATGAACACCTTCCTTGTTCATATTCAATAATGCGCTATTCGCAGCGAACGTATTAGTTCGAATCAATCTTGCTCCTGCTTCTATGTACGCCTTATGTATCTCTTCAACCCATTCTCCATGCGTGAGATTGGCGAGCTCCGGCATTTCCTCTGTACTATATTTATCTGCGAAATAAGTTCCAAAAGAACCATCCGTAATAAGTCTGTTTTCTTTTAAATATTCTCTTAGTTTCATTTTTCTGTTCCTATCTGTATGTGTTTGCTAACATAAATAATCCGTGCTACAACATTCTATTGTAACACGGATATTCTATCTTGCAAAATCATTATTCTGTTATTGAAAAACTTTAAAGCATAACCTATCATCCTATCGAATGATTCCGCACCCTATTTTCATTCCCGAATTTCCTGACGGCTGTGTCATGAAATCGTCCGGCATTGCATGAATAACCACACTACGCCCGATAATTTCGGGTATGGTAATCCTCTTGTCATAAAACGCAGTCCATGCATAACCCTGATTCCCCATCAAAGGAATCAAATCGCCCGAATGCTGTGGATGCATCGCCTCGCGATAACTGTAATGTTCTCCAGTTCTGTCAAAAGGCAACATACAATCTCCATACTCATGAATATGCATGCCATAAAAATTTGTAGAATTTGGTACCTTTACATTAGGTAATCCATACATCTCTGCCTCGATAAGTACTCCACGATAGTCTGTCAAAAAGAAACGAACGACACCACTTAACTGCGGATTCTCTGCATTTCCTTTTATCCATGCTACCGCATCAGGTTTTCCTTCTTCTAAAATTTCAATAAAATTAGCTCCTGGTGTTATATCATTCATGAAAAATCACCTTACTTTTTACTTTTATTATATGCTTCTCAAATATAAGGGGTGTAGACATTCTACAATATCAGCTATTTGTAAACTAACTGATGTTTTTCTTCATTTAAGGTCTAACTTTTGGAGAGTCGATCCATATCTTTATAAGCAATCACGTTTTACTTTTATTATTATTTATTTAGATTATCTGGTCCAAATCCCAATGGCAATAATTCTTTCAATGTATATTCCAACGCTTCGTCTTTCCCATTCGCTAAAATAATTTTAAACGTTTCCGGATTACAAAATTCCATCATTACCTGACGACAGACACCACAAGGTGCACATGGCTCATTACCATCTGTTCCTTCCATTCCACCTACAATCGCAATTTTAGCAAATTCTCTTTCACCTTCATATACTGCTCTAAAAAACGCTGTGCGTTCTGCACAGTTTGTAGGACCATATGCTGCATTTTCAATATTACAGCCATGGTAGATTTTTCCATCTTTTGTAACAAGGGCTGCTCCTACACTATGCTTCGAATATGGCGTATATGCTCGTTGTCTCGCTTTCTTTGCTTCTAATACTAGTTCTGCGTTTGTCATACACTCCTCCTTACAGATGCTTTTTAGTATCCCGCACCACTATCTGTGTTCTTCATAATCTTGATAAGACGACTTGTTCCAAGTCTGTCAGCACCAAGGCTCACGAACTTTTCTGCATCATCAAAGGATGCAATTCCGCCAGCGGCTTTTACCTTAACCTCAGCTCCAATATGCTTTCTCATAAGAGCAACATCTTCAAATGTTGCCCCAGCTGTTGAGAAGCCTGTAGATGTTTTGATGTATTCTGCTCCAGCCTTTGTTACGATTTCACACATCTTAATCTTCTCTTCTTCTGTAAGTAAGCATGTTTCAATGATTACTTTTAAGATTTTTCCACCACAAGCTTCATGGATTGCACGAATCTCATCTTCGATTTCCTGATATCTCTTATTCTTAAGTGCTCCAACATTGATAACCATGTCAATCTCTTCTGCACCATTTGCGATAGCATCCTTTGTTTCAAATACCTTTACTGCTGTAGTATTGTAACCATTCGGAAAACCGATAACTGTACAAATTGGCAACTTACCATTTACATACTCTGCAGCCTCTTTCACATATGCTGCCGGAATACATGCAGAAGCTGTTTCATATTTCATGGCGTCATCAAGAATCTCTTTAATCTCATCCCATGTTGATGTCACACCTAATAACGTATGGTCAACAATCTTTAAAATTTCTTTCTTATCCATAAATACATTCTCCTTTTTATAATTCTACTATGTCAGAATTTTTTACTTTCCATTGGATATATTGCTTTTCATCAACAATAATCAAATTGTAATAATTCCGCACATTCATCATTACGAGGCAAAAACAAATTTTACATTACTTCTTCTTACATCACTTTTACGTATCTATCGCCTTGCCTTGTGTAATTCATCTTATTCAAAAATGGTATATGCTTTTCAGACGGTTTCTCAATCTCTAACTGATTAAATCCTTCTTTCTTGATAGCAATATACAAGAACTTTGCAACAGAACAATCTCTATAGAACAATACGGTATAGTCAAGAACAACATCTAACTTGTCATTCTTTTTATTTCCCACAAAAAGTCCTACCGGAGCCTCATTGCAAAACACATAATACACGGTATCACCAGAAGCTTTTTCTTCTTCAAAATTGCAGAAATAATTCTTAATATCCTCGCTATAATGATTTACGAAATATTTGTAGAAGGAATCTTGTGTATCTCCCTTCACAATCTCGTATTTACGACTCTCTTTCTTTAATTTTAGAATGTTATAAACATTAATTATGATTAAACAGATATTCATCAATGCTAGTGGAAATGATCCAATAATCAATGCATATGTTCCAGAAATTATACTGCCCGTAATATTAATAACTCTTAATTTAATAACAGAAGACATTAACATGGAAATAACTACCAGAAACGATCCTAAATATCCAAATAACTCAAGATATAATGAACTATCCAAACCAATAACCTCCTCGTAATACAACTACTATTGTAAAAGCATTAGATATTGGTAATAAGCTCTGTTACCAATGCCTTGAAGGATGCAGCAACTCTATCAGCCGTCTCCTGAACCTCTTTATGATCCAGTTTCTGATCAGACATACCTGCTGCCATATTCGTAATGCATGAAATTCCACATACCTCCATCCCCATATGTCTTGCTGCCAATGCTTCACAAGCACTGCTCATACCAACCGCGTCTGCGCCTAATGTTCTTGCCATACGAACTTCAGCCGGTGTTTCATATGCAGGACCTGTAAACTGCATATACACCCCCTTCTTCAATTCAACATTACATTTTGCAGCACTTTCTTCAATAATTCCCTGAATACGCTTACTATAAACCTCACTCATATCTGGGAATCTTGTTCCTAACTCTTCAATATTTTCTCCAATTAATGGACTTGGAACCATTGTTGAAATATGATCTGTAATCATCATTAAATCGCCTGGCTTAAAATCAGGATTACTTCCTCCTGCAGCATTTGTTAAAATAAGCTTTTTTGCTCCAAGAAGTCCCATAAGTCTTGTAGGAAGTACTACATCTGACATCGGGTATCCTTCATAGCAATGTACACGTCCCTGCATGATTACAACAGGCACATCATTTACATAACCAAATAGAAACCTTCCCTTATGCCCTGCTACTGTTGATACCGGAAATCCTTCGATTTCATTATAACTAATAGTCTGTTCAATCGTTACCTGCTCAGCATAGTCACCAAGTCCCGATCCTAAGATAAGCGCTACTTCCGGTTTAAAATCTACCTTTGACTTAATAATCTCAAGACACTTGTCCAATTTTTCTTTCACACAATTCATATTCTATTTCTCCTTTCACTAATTAACGTAAGCCTTTATCGTAAGGAATACCCTCTGCTTTAGGTGCACGTGATTTCTCAGAAGTAAACGCTAAGATAATCATTGTTGCAATATATGGAAGCATCTTATATACAGCATTATCAATTCCAAGATTTGCAAGGAATGGAATAAGCGGTACTGAGTACGCCACTGTACGCAGGAATGCAAAGAACAACGCTGCAAGTGCAATAAGAAGTGGCTTCCATTGTCCGAAAATCATAACTGCAAGAGCTAAGAAACCAAAACCAGCTACACCCGTATGCCCATTACTATTACCATCCATAATATTTACTACATAGAAAAATCCACCAATACCACCAAGTAAACCAGAAAGAATAACACCTAAATATCTCATCTTGTATACATTGATACCTACAGAGTCAGCAGCCTGCGGATGCTCACCACATGCGCGAAGTCTAAGTCCTAGCTTTGTCTTGTAGAAGAAGAAGGCTGAAAACATTAAGATTACAACACCAATTCCTACACTCGCATAGGTCTTACAGAAGAACAACTCACCAATGACCGGAATATCTCCAAGTACTGGAATCTTTTGGATATAGAATTTTACATTCGTTGTAACACCATCTGACATAAATGCCATCTTACATACCAAAAGCATGAAGGCAGGTACAAGCATATTAAGAGCGGTACCGGTAATTGTCTGATCTGCTTTCAAATGAACTGCAGCAACACCTAAGAGAATCGCATATAATGCACCTATCATTCCCGCTACTACCATTCCAATAAGCAAAATCGTCTGCACCCCCATATTAGTTCCCTGAACAAAATATACACATAATGTACCAGCAAATGCCCCCACTAACATGATACCTTCCAAAGCAATATTAATGACACCACTTCGTTCACTAAACATACCGCCAAGAGCTACAAGAAGAAGAGGAACCATAACCGGAAGTGAATTCTGCACAATATAAATCAATACATCCATTTTTACTCCTCCTTTCCGTTTTCTGCATCGACAATTGGCTCTTCTGCATTTACATTTACTTTTGGCTCATTCTTTCTGAGTCTTGCAAAGACCTTCTTAACTGCACCACTCATAAGCATTGAGAATGCAGAGAAATATATAATTACTGCGATAACGATATCAATAATTTCTGGCTTAAATCCATACAGAGCTGATAACGTACCACCTCTCTGGATGTATGAAATAAAGAGAGCAGAGAAAATGATACCAAGCGGACTAGAATTACCAAGCAAGGCAACTGCAATACCGTTAAAACCATTAGGAGCTATTACATTGATTGGTTCGTATGTTACACTGCTTCCAATCATAGATGTAGGCGCTAAAATTGCAAATGCACCACCAAGGCCTGCTAACGCACCGGCAATCATCATGGTAACCACTACATTTCTCTTACCGTTCATACCTGCATAGTTACATGCTTCTTTATTGTAACCTGTCGCTTTTAATTCATAACCAAAGGTTGTGTTATTTAATATGATATACAACACAACCGCAAGCAAAATGCCAAGAATGATTGCAACACTTACGTTTGATCCCGGAATTCCAAGAGATGGAATCTTAGCACTTTCCCCCAAATAATTTGTACGTGCTCTTACACCATCGTACATAATCTCATCACCTGTAACCAACATGTCTACCAAGTACATACCGATATAATTAAACATAATCGCTGTAATTACTTCGTTTACGTTTAAGAATGCTTTGAAGAATCCTGGGAAAATGCCCCAGATCATACCACCAAGCATACCTGCTGCCATACATGCAATCCAATGAATTTCTGCCGGAAGATCACAGTGGAATCCGACATACATCGCAAAAAACATGCCCATAGTATACTGACCAGAAGCTCCAATATTGAACAAGCCCATCTTGAAAGCAAAACCTACTGCAAGACCTGTCATAAGTATAGGAGTTGCATAATAGAATACATCTCCCATCTTCTGCATACCACCAGTTAATATACTCATGAAGCCCATTCCGGCGTTTGCAGGGCTAGCTACTAGCATTACGATAAATCCAAAGATAAGGCCGATGACAATCGCCATTAGTGTAGCAAAAAATGCTGAAAAACCTCTGCTATCAAGTATGCCTTTCATAGAAAGTTTTTTATTCATGTCCTACACCACCTTTCCCATCATCTCTCCGGGCGCCCGCCATATAGAGACCTAATTCCTGTACTGTTGTTGTCTTAGGATCTAATTCTCCTACAATTTCACCTTCATATATTACAAGAATACGATCACTTACATTCATTATTTCATCCAACTCTAAGGATACTAAAAGTACCGCTTTTCCTGCATCACGGCGAGCCACGAGTTGCTTGTGGATATATTCAATTGCACCTACATCAAGACCACGTGTAGGCTGAACTGCAACTAAAAGTTCATGCTCTTTATCAATTTCACGTGCGATAATTGCTTTCTGCTGATTACCACCAGACATACTTCTTGTGATTGTGATTGGTCCCTGACCACTACGTACGTCAAATTGTTTGATTAAGCGTTCTGCATATCTACGCATTTCTTTCTTTTTCAAAAATCCAAATTTCTGGAATGCCGGTTCAAAATAACGTTGCAGAATCATGTTTTCTTCTACAGAATAGTCTAATACAAGACCATGCTTATGTCTGTCTTCCGGAATATGACTCATGCCCGAAGTAGAACGTGTACGAACAGAAGCTTTGGTAATATCTTTACCACAAAGCATAATTTTACCACCACTAATCTTCTCTAAACCTGTTAAAGCAGAAACAAATTCTGTCTGGCCATTACCATCAATGCCAGCAATACCTACAATTTCACCTGCCCTTACATCAAACGTTACATTCTTCACAACATTTTCCTTACCTATCTTTGCCGGCACTGACACGTTCTCTACAGAAAGAACAACATCGCCAACCTGTTGTGGCTGTTTTTCTACTACAAAGTTAACGTCACGGCCTACCATCATCTTAGAAAGTTCTTCCTTGGTTGTATCTTTGATATCAACCGTACCAATATATTTACCTTTTCTAAGAACGGTGCAACGGTCTGCAACCGCCATAATTTCATTTAACTTATGAGTAATGAAAAGAATAGATTTTCCTTCTTTAGAAAATCCTCTCATAATCTCCATTAACTCATCGATTTCCTGAGGTGTTAAAACTGCTGTCGGCTCATCGAAAATCAAAATCTCATTCTCACGGTATAACATTTTAAGAATTTCTACGCGTTGCTGCATACCTACAGAAATCTTTTCAATAATGGCATCCGGATCAACCTTTAATGCATACTGCTCACTAAGCTCAAGCACTTTCTTTCTTGCCTCTTTCGTATCTAAAACACCTGCTTTATTCGGCTCTACGCCAAGAATAATATTATCCAATACCGAGAAAATCTCTACCAATTTGAAGTGCTGATGCACCATACCAATTCCAAGTGCATTAGCATCGTTTGGATTGTTAATTTTTACTACTTCACCGTTCTTGCGAATCTCACCTTTTTCCGGCTGATACAATCCAAATAATACACTCATAAGTGTAGACTTGCCGGCACCATTTTCTCCTAACAAGGCATGGATTTCACCCCTTTTTAAACGAAGTGTAATATCATCATTTGCAATAATCCCAGGAAACTCCTTTGTAATGTTGAGCATCTCAATTACATAATCATTACTCACTCCCATTCTCCTTCCCTACAATCTAACCTTTTTACAAATGTGAGGGAAGAACAACAATTTCTTCCCTCTACATTCAAGAATTTCACCTTAATACTTCAATTATCTGATTTCAACTACAACTTTCTTTAAGCCAAGCTCTGTCTGTAATTGCTCTGCTGTTACCGCTGCTGCATCTGTAATCTCGAAAGAGCGGATTGGATCAACTGTTCCATCAGCTAACGTAGCATATACCTTATCGTATGTTGCCTTATCAAATGTTGTAAATCTTTCGAAATCATCTGGAAGGCCTACACCATCATTAGCAGCTGTAAAATATGTTGTTTTTCCAGCATATGTGTCAAACTTATCTGTATAGATAGAATCAAGAACTGCCTCTACAGATGCGCCAAGACCCTTCATAGCAGATGTAATAACCGTATCAGAATCCGCCTTCTGGTTTACGTCTACACCGATAGACTTGATGTTAGCCTCAGATGTTGCTGCAAATACTGACTTTCCAACAGAGCCACCACAACCAAAGATAACCTGTGCACCAGAAGCAGCCATCGCACTCGCTACAGCCTTGTTAGCATCTGTCTCAGCAAAGTCGCCTGTGTAATGATAGAACACCTTTACAGAACCATCCGCTAAACCTAAATCTGTAGCTGCTGCTTCGATACCCTGTAAGTAGCCATATCCGAAAGCTACTACTGCCGGAACTGCCATACCACCTTCGAAGCCAAGTGTTGTACAACCGTCAACTACTGCTGCATAACCTGCAAGATATCCTGCTTCTTCTTCTGCGTACATAATACAAGCTGTGTTACTCTTTGTCTCGTATGTGACATAGTCAGGTGTATGCGGTTCACCATCTAATAAAACAAACTTAACATCCGGGAATTGTGTCTGTGCTGAGTATACTGCTGCCTCGAATAAATACCCTGGACAAACAATAACCTTAGCACCGCCTTCTACAGCAAGTTTAATTGCATTGAAGTAACCTTCATCTGAAGCTTCTTCTGGCTTGTAGTACTGATGTGTAATATTGTTTTTCTCTGTGTAAGCTAATACACCTTCCCAAGAACCCTGATTGAATGACTTGTCATCAATATTACCCTTGTCTGTAATTAAGGCAATTTCATAACCCTTTCCACTTGTTGTGTTGCTGCTACCACAACCTGCCAAACAACCAACTGCAAGTACCGTTGCAAGTACTAATGAGATAATTTTCTTTTTCATGTTTTTTCCTCCTTTAATCTCGTCCTTGTTTTTTCACATCGGGATAATAGTAGTATTACACTTTTCTATTTTTATAGATGGACATTTGTCCCTCTAAACCCTTCTTTTTGACATTTTGGGCTTTATACCAATCACCATCAAGGATATTTGGTAGTTTTACGCAACCAAATGTATCCCTTATTTCAACTGTTCCAGAATCGAATATCCAATTGTCCCTTCTGGCATTTGTACACCAAAATTATCTGCAATTGTAGCACCAATTACAGCAAAGGTATCTGTCTCTTCTAATTTACCATTTCCATTCATGGATGGAGAATATGCCAAGAAAGGTACTTTTTCTCTCGTATGGTCTGTTCCTATATGTGTTGGATCATTTCCATGATCAGCTGTAAGAATGAGTAAATCATCCTCTTTTATGCATTCTAATAACTCACCAAGTTTCTCATCAAACATCTCAAGTTCTTTTGCATATCCTGCCACATCACGACGATGCCCCCATAATGCATCAAAGTCTACAAGATTTACAAAGCAAAGGCCTTTAAAATCTCTGTTTGCGATTTCGATTGTCTGTTCCATGCCATGAACTGAACTCTTTGATTTATTAGATTCCGTAATTCCCTCGCTATCGAAAATATCATAAATTTTACCTACTGAAATCACCTCTAATCCTGCATCTTTTAATGCATCAAGTGCTGTTCTGCCGTATGGCTTCAATGCATAATCATGACGATTGCTGGTTCTCTTAAACTCACCTTTTTTCTTTCCAATGTAAGGTCTTGCAATAATACGTCCAACCTTCCACTCATCTTTCATCGTAATCTCTCTTGCAATTTCACAACAACGATACAATTCTTCTAATCCGAACGTTTCCTCGTTTCCACAGATTTGAAGAACCGAATCTGCTGATGTATAAACAATCATGTGTCCTGTTGCAATCTCTTCCTCTGCAAGCTCATCTAAAATCTCTGTTCCACTTGCACTCTTGTTACCTATGATGGTACGTCCTGTTCTCTTCGAAAGTTCATCCAATAATTCCTGCGGGAACCCCGTATCCGTAAATGTTTTGAATGGCTGGGTAATATGAAGTCCCATCATCTCCCAGTGCCCCGTCATCGTATCTTTACCTGTACTTGCCTCATTAAGCTTAGCATAGTAAGCCAATGGATTCGCAACTGCTGGTATGTTTTTCAACTCATGAAGATTTGCCATTCCAAGCTTTTGTAAATTAGGAATATGAAGCTTTTCTACATTCTGGGAAATATGTCCCAATGTATCTGCTCCTACATCTCCGTATTCTGCTGCATCAGCTAATGCACCTACTCCTAATGAATCCAATACTACTACGAAAACTCTATTATATTTTCTATCACTCATCTCTTACACCTTTATTTTTCTTTGTCTTCTTTGATCAAATTTCTAAGCGCCTCTACTGCAACCTTAATTGCAATCTCTGTATCGTGCACAATAGGATTATCCATGTTCAACGCATTTCTTTCCTGATTTCCAACTACTAGGAAGTTAGAACCGCAACGTACTCTTAAATGACTTGCCGCAATAAACAATGCAGCAGATTCCATTTCTGATGCTTTGCATCCCAAACGTTTCCATGCTTCCCACTTATTTAAAAGCTCATAGCTTACAGGCATTCTCTCTGGCTCATGCTGTCCGTAAAACGCATCCTTACACTGAACAACTCCTGTATGATATGGAACCTGTAATGTCTTACACGCTTTTACCAATGCATTCGCAACCTCTAAGTCAGCTACTGCCGGGAACTCAATTGGTGCATATTCACGGCTGGTTCCTTCCATACGAATAGCTCCTGTAGCAACTACTACATCCCCACCCTTCACATCAAGATCAATTCCACCACATGTACCGATACGAATAAAGGTATCAGCACCACAAAGTGCCAGCTCCTCTATCGCAATACTAGCAGATGGTCCTCCAATACCTGTAGAAGTTACACTTACCTTTTCTCCATCTAAATAGCCAGTATACGTAACATATTCTCTGCTATCTGCCACCATCTGTGAATTATCGAAATGTTTTGCGATTTTCTCACATCTTTTAGGATCACCTGGCAACAATACATATCGACCTACATCTCCTGGTCTAATCTGTAAATGATATTGTAACCCAACCTCTCCCGAATAATTCTGCATACCTTTTACCTCCAAATCTTATTCTTATCACAGAGTGCTTCTACTATAAATGTATTAGCTTTTAACCAATCTACCACTAGCAAGAATTTCTTACAAAATTCTTATTTTACGCTTACTACATTTCAAGCACTTTCCGAATGAAAAAACCATGTTGTCTCTCTGTAATCCCCTTTTTTGATAATATTATACCATAATAATCATAATATTTTACATTTTCAAAGACAAAAGTTCTTTTTTTATATATTGTTTATTAATTTCAGAAAAGCCTTTCTAAATAAAACTTTCTAAAAGAATGTTCTGTTAAAAGCTTTTTCGTTTTCAATCATATATCTGAGACCGTCAGTGTAGCTTTCAACGATTCCCATGAAATTCGGATAATATCTGATAATAATATCTACCCTCTTTGCAGAATCTGCCTGCGCATAAACTTTAATTATATTTGCTTTCGTTGCCATCGTTTCCTCCATATTTAATGATTTATCGATGCAAGGAAAAGCTAACCGATTGCTTATTTCTTACAAGTATTATTCTACGGCTTTCTATGGATTATGTCGTGCCCCAAAGAATGGACAATCTGTCCATGCAAAATCGACTTCTAGGAAAAAGAAAACCGCTATTAGATTTCTCTAATAACGGTCATTTTCTATAAATCTATCATCTCCGGGTTTAATAAGAAATCATACACATTCATCATTAAAATCCCTTCATCTGTATAACACGGTTTTGGAGTATCGGAGGTAATGACAATCTTTTTAAATGAGTCATTTATTTTGAGGAATAGTCTGATTTCCTGTGCTAATTTTTCCTCTGTGCCGAGCTGATATGCAGATTGAATGTAATACTTCTTAGAACCTTTATTGCAAATAAAGTCTACTTCTAATTGCTTCTTTACAGCCTTGCCATCTTTTCCATTCTCCACTATTGTAAGATTCCCTACATCAACGCTGAATCCTCTCTTTCTAAGTTCATTATAGATGACATTCTCCATAGAGTGAGTTACCTCTATTTGTCTGTAATTGATACGTGCATTTCTAAGTCCCATGTCCATAAAGTAATATTTCAAGGGTGTACCAATATAAGACTTGCCCTTTATATCATACCTTACAGCTTCCTCTATTAAGAATGCATCCTCTAAATACTCAATGTATTTTGTAATGGTAGTAGCTGTAATCTTTGAACGATTCACACTCTTAAAAGTCTTTTGAAGCTTATTGGGATTTGTCAATGCACCAATTGCCGACGAAAGAATATCCAATAGTGCTTCCATTTCTCCTACATTTCTAATTTTATTTCTCTTTACTATATCACTAATATAAGTTTCCTTGAATAGATTATCAAGAATAGCCATTTTCTGCTCTTCTGTCTCAGCTAAAACAACAAGCGGAATGCCACCATAGGTAATGTATTCATTCCATCCGTCATATCGGTTTCCATCATACACAGACATAAATTCGGAAAACTTAGCGGATACATATGCACTTCATCCCCTCTGCCTCCAAACTCTGTAGCGATATCCCTTGATAAAAACTTTGCATTACTTCCCGTAACAAACTATCAAACTATCATCCACACCAACCATTGACTTAGAACCTAAATTTATAAGGGTCCTGAGCTTAATTTACTCAGGACCCTTATATTATTTCTTATTTCTACCATTGAAACTTCTACGACATTTACACCAATTTATATGCAATTGCCTCATATGGTCGAAGATATTCTTCCGGCTTTTCTTGATAATTACCAATTAATACTCGATGTTTTTCTAATGGCTTATCAAACTTAATATGATTTGGTGTGAAATTACAAAAAACTTCTATTACTGTTTCTCTTAATTTTCTTCTGTAAGCAAAAATATGCTCACTATCTTCCATTAACAGTTCAAACTCTCCATGTACAATAGTTTCATCTTCATGTCTAAGTTGAATCAATGCACGATAAAAGTTATAAACCGAATTTTCATCTTCAATTTGTTTTTCGGCATTAATTTCCTTGTAATTTTTGTTTACTTTTATCCAAGGTGTACCCGTTGTGAAACCTGCATTTTCTTCTGAATTCCACTGCATTGGTGTTCTCGCGTTATCACGGCTTGCCCTCTTTAAATATCCCATCATTTCTTCTTTTGGAACATTACATTTTTCTGTCATTTCATGATATGCATTAATAGATTCCAAATCTCTATAATCCTCAATATCATCAAATTCCGCATTTGTCATACCAAGTTCTTCTCCTTGGTAAATATACGGAGTACCCTTCATCAAATGTAAGCATAAAGCAAGCATTTTTGCTGACAATTCACGATATTCCCTATCATTTCCAAACTTAGAAACACTTCGCGGCTGATCATGATTTTCCCAAAATAATGCATTCCACGATATCCCTTCCAATGCATCATTCCATTTTTTAAATATTGCCTTCAAGTCTAATAAATTAACTGGTTCATTACTCCATTTTCCATATTTTCCTTCACCTAGACTTACATGTTCAAATTGGAATACCGTATTTAATTCATTTCTATCCACGCCCGCATATTTCTTTGCTTCCTCCACAGTTACACATGCTGCTTCTCCAACAGTCATGATATCATATTTCGAAAGCACTTCACGATTCATTTCTTGTAAATATTCATGTACATGTGGTCCATGTGCACAATATGGAGTTAAATCTCCATATAATCCATTTATATCTCCATCTGGAAACGATGGTTCTTTAGAAATTAGACTGATTACATCCATTCTGAATCCATCAACGCCTTTTTCCAACCACCAATTCATCATTTCGTAGATTTTTTTTCTTAAATCTTCGTTATCCCAGTTTAAGTCCGGTTGTTTTTTGGAAAAAATGTGTAAATAATACATCTGAGTCTGTTCATCATATTCCCATGCACTTCCACCAAACCAAGATCCCCAGTTATTTGGCTCCTTACCATCTTTTCCTTCTTTCCATATATAAAAATCTCTATATGGATTATCCTTACTCTTACGACTTTCCACAAACCATGCATGCTCATCAGATGTATGATTCACCACAAGATCCATGATAATACGAATATTTCTTCTATGGGCCTCTAATAACAACCGATCAAAATCATCCATATTACCAAATTCTTTCATTATTTCCTGATAATTACTAATATCATATCCATTATCATCATTTGGTGACTGATAAACAGGTGAAAGCCATATAATATCAATCCCCAAACGCTTTAAATAATCTAATTTACTGATAATACCTGCAAGATCTCCAATTCCATCTCCATTACTATCACAAAAACTTCTTGGATATATCTGATATACCACAGACTCTTTCCACCATTTAGATTCTTTCCACCATTTATTACTCATATAAATACCTGCCTGTTTTTAGTTTTCTCTTTTACTGTTTTACTGCTCCCGATATCACACCTGAAATAATCCATTTTTGACATACTACATAGAAAATCAGTACAGGAAGCAATACCAACAAATACGAAGCAAATGCCAAATTATATTGTGTATTAAACTGCCCCTGGAAAACGTACTGTGCCAACTGCAATGTCTGCTGGTCTTTATCACTTAATAATACCAATGGCATTAAAAAGTCATTCCATGTCCACATAACCGATAAAATTGCCACCGTTGCTGTCATCGGTTTTAACATAGGCAATATAATCATCATAAATGTTTGAAAAGGAGTTGCACCATCTATTTTAGCTGCTTCATCCAATGTTTCAGGTATCGATTTGATATAACCTGTATAAAGAAAAGTATTCATCGGCATACCAAATACAATATAAAGGAATGTTATTCCCAAAACATTATCTACATGAAAACGATTCGCTTGATTTACTAATGGTAACATTAATACATTAAACGGAATGAACATAGCACTTATAAAGTAGTAATACATCAAATTAAAAAACTTGCTGTTTTTTCGATTACGTTCAATTGCATATGATGCTAAAGAATTAGTTATAACCGTAAATACTAAATTTATCCCTGTAATAAAAAGAGTATTTCCAAATTTTCTTGGAAACTCTGTCATTTTCCATGCTTTTGAAAAATTGCTCCACTGAATACTTTTTGGTAGAGCTAAAACATTCGCCATTTCCTGCGGACTCTTTAATGCAATTACAACTGCCATATACAATGGTCCAAATATAACCAATGCTGCTAATACAAAAAGAAGTATTGTGAGTCCAACATTAATTTTTTCTTTTCTAGTCTTTTCTTTTTTCATTAACTCACCTTCTCTTCTCTCTTTTCCAATACTCGTAACTGGAACACCGAAATAAGAACAACCACAACAAATAAAAGAACTGCATTGGCTGACTGATATGCAAACTGTCCTCCACTAAATCCCTTCTTATAAATCAACACAGAAATTGTAGTTGTTGCCGTACCTGGCCCTCCATTTGTCATTGCAAGGAATTGGTCAAATGCCATCAGGAAATTCTTTCCACTTAATACCATATTAATTGTAAAAAATGGTGAAATAAGTGGGAAAGTAATCTTCATAAAACGTTTCATTCCTATTGCACCATCTAACGCTGCTGCTTCATATAAACCTCTGTCAACTGTCTGCAATCCTGATAAATAGATCAATGTATTAAATGCCATGGACTGCCAAATCGTAACAATAAGAACTCCTATCCAAGCATAGCTTGTTCCCAATATATTTTTACTTAATACTTCTATTCCTAAAGTTTTACCCATTAGCGGAACAATATTAGCAAATATGTATTTAAATACATAACTGATAATTAAAGTCCCCAACATATAAGGCAAGAAATAAACTGCTTTTAAAAAATTTTTACCTTTAATATTTGCGTTTAACCCACATGCCAACGCCAAACTTAATACATTTACAAGCACAGTTGCAACAATAGCAAACTTGAATGTGAACAAGTAGGAATATACTACATTTTTATCTTTAAATATATGCAAATAATTTCTTAAACCTACTAAATCCCATTCCCCATATCCTTTCCAGTCTGTAAAACTGAAAAAAACTCCTTGTAAAAAAGGAACTGTATGAAAACAAAAGAATAGGCATGCCATTGGCACTACCATTAAATAGAATAAGTGATTTATTTTTCTTTTCTTTTTCATAAAACCTCTTCTTTCCCTCAAAAAATATCCATTTTATGCACAGATTATTTTATTCCCTTCAAGAACTAATAATTGTACATAAAATGGATACTAATCTTCTTTACTATTCTACATTTGTAACATCATACTGCTCATCACAAGTTGCTAATGTAGTAGCGATGTTTTCTGTTGCATCCATTCCATTTACATAATTCAATGCAAACTGCTGTAATATACTTGAAAGATCAAAACCATTTGGATAATAGTGATCTGGGAAGTTAGAAACTCTTCCTTCTGCGATATCTTTACTTACACCTGTAACTGTTGTATTGGTCTGTTCTACACCTTTCACAGCCGAGAATGCAAACTGGTCTTCAATATAAGATGTAGCTACTTCCTGAGTTAATGCATAACGGATAAACTCTTTTGCAGCTTCCTGCTGTGCTTCAGATCCCTTATTTGATACAGCCAATAATACATCAACACCTGATGTAACAGTATTTCTATCTGCATCATCTACAGATGGGAATGCAAACATATTTACCTTAACATCTGGATTTGTATTTAAAAACTCTGAAATTGCCCAGTTACCATTAATCATCATTGCAGCTCCGCCATTAGCAAAAACAGCGTTTCCGTCTGTATATGTAGTCCCCATGAAATCTTCCTGTGCATAATCTAAAATCCATAGATATTTTTCAAGAACTTCTTCATGAGTTCCAACAAATGTTGTATTTCCAACTTTTCTTTCATCTGTAAAGTTTTCTGCTGGAATTACAGGAGCCATACTATTCCAAGATGGAAGACAAGTCCAACTATCAGCAAATGTAAGTTCAAATGGTGCAATACCTGCATCCTGTAATTTCTTTACTACATCCTGAAATTCACTCCAAGTTTCAGGAACTTCTACACCTGCCTGTGCAAATAAATCTTCATTATACAAAATTCCCGATGCATTAGTAGCATATGGAATACCATATACTTTTTCTTCCTGATTTGCATTTACATCATAGACCATATCCAGATAAGCTTCCTGTACGTTAGCAATGAAATCTTCCCCTGATAAATCTAACAATACACCAGCTCCCTGCAACTCTGTAAAGTTTGAATCTCCACCCATTGCAACGATTTCTGGAATATCATCCTTTGTTAATCTTGTCTTTAAAACAGTTGCTGCGTCAGCTTCTGAAGTCAACGTGATTGTAATATTTGGATTTTTCTCTGTAAATCCATCAATCATTTTCTGTAAAATATCTGCATTTTCTGTCTTAGTAGAAAATAACTCTAACTCAACCTTTTCTCCTTCACCTGATTTAGAATCACCACAACCAATAAGTGTGCTTACTGCCATAACTGTAGCCAATCCTAATACAACTAACTTTTTTCCCTTCATAAATAAAACCCTCCAATATGTTTTGCTTGGCATTACGTAACACCTTTGTGAACACATATTAACACTACTCTTTATTGCATGCAATAGGTGTTGTGTAACACCTATTATTTTAATAAAAATAAAGCAGCACAATTGTACATATTGCACAATTGTGCTGCTTTATATAATCTTATATCATATTATTGTTTTTACACTATCGCGTATGACCAATTTTATCGGCAAATGAATGTTTGTATTCTCACATGACTTTCCTTTAATAAGTTTATGAAGCATTTCAAATGCATAATATCCTTTATCTTCTACCCTCTGTTGTACCGTTGTCAACATTGGACTACAATGCTCCGCAAATAAACTATCATCAAATCCCACAACAGAAATATCATTAGGAACACTTATCCCTTGCGTTTGAAATATATGTACAGCATCACTTGCGTAAAAGTCAGATGCAAAAAACAACGCTGTATACTCTTTCATTCTCTTCCCTGAAAATTCCCAAAGAATACTATGTCTTGATTGTTTTTTATAACTAATCGGAATATAATCTTCATTTTGAAAAGCAATTCCATTCTCTTCCAAAGCTTTTTTGTAACCATCTAATCTTTCTTTATCAACACCAATAGGCTCCTTTTCATCAGCCAAGAAAGCTATCCTTCTATGCCCTCTATGAATCAGATAGTTAGTCATAAGATAAGCCCCACCAAAATCATCCAAACCAACATTATGAAATTCAAAATCATCATCTCCCAAATAAGAGTCAATAAAAACAACCGGCAATTCCATCTGTTGTTTAATCTTCTTTACTTCTGAAGGTCTACACCCTAATGCAATCAATCCTTCTATATTCCACAAGGATGCTAATCTTACAGTTTCTTCTACACTCCCTGCCGTATATAGCATCATATAGTAACCATGTTCTCTAATCGCCCTCTCCAATGCA
This sequence comes from Lachnospiraceae bacterium, assembly GCA_036310845.1. Lineage (GTDB taxonomy): Bacteria > Bacillota > Clostridia > Lachnospirales > Lachnospiraceae > COE1. Next base: position 20,993 of record JAXJRB010000029.1, read on the forward strand.
CCAACTACCGCTCCGTAAAACGAATCCGAAAAAACATTATTATCAGATCGTCTATCATAATTCATGATAACTCCTATAATCCGCGATCCATAATTAGCAAGCATTCGCGCTCCCATATTAGATACATAATTTGAATTATCAATTACTTCTTGCACCTTTGCAAGAGTTTCTCTCGACATCTTTTTTGTTCTTCCATGTAAAACATTGGCTACCGTCGTAGGACTTACACCCGCAATATCTGCCATATCTTTTATTGTAATCATACACATCCTCCGCTATGCTATGCTTTTTAACTATTCCTCTTTTTCTGCACGATAAATATCCCTCCCGAAATCAATGCAAGTGCAACTAACTCTTTCATTCCAAAACTCTGTGCACTTTCTTTTAATACCAATGCAGAAAGAACTGCGCCAAACACTGGATTCAAACAGCCGAATACAGCAACTTTAGAGACATCATTATGGTGTAACAAAAGCGACCACACCGTATATGCAACTGCTGATACAAACGCTAAATAAATTAAGATTGCAATTCCTTTTCCCGTCCACACATTCAATCTTCCACCTGTCAGATACCCTATTACTATCATAACAAAACCACCAAATGCAAACTGATAGCCACTTAATACTACTGGATTTTCATCCTTTCCATACATACGAATCAGCGCAGAAGATATACCATGACAAACTGTAGAAAGGATAATCATTCCTTCCCCTTGTATCTGAAAACCAAAGTCCAATCCTGCACCTGTCAAATTAACCAATATAATACCGCTAAATCCCAACAAACTTCCTGACAATTTAACTGTTGTCAGTTTTTCCTGCTTAAACACCAACGCCGCTATCAAAATTGTTACAAACACACTGATACCATTCAAAATAGAAGACTTTACTCCCGTTGTATGTGCCAATCCTATATAAAAGCAAAAATAATGTAAAGAAGTCTGAAAAACAGATAATATAGCTATCTTTTTAAACGAGTCTCGTTTAGGTACCAATACTTTTCGTGCCAATACACTTCCTATAACAACAGTTAATATTCCCCCCAAAGCAAAACGGCATCCAGCAAACAATATCTGCGTACTAGTCGCTTCCGCCGAAATACCAAACCACCGGTATCCTAATTTTATAGACGGAAACGCACTCCCCCACAAAAGACAACAAATAGTAGCCAAAAGTGCCATTACAAAAGGTTGGGCCAAAATTGTTGATTGATTATTTCTCTTTATATCGTATATCTCATTCCTTATTGTTTTCAAATTCTCCTAAAAATCACACATCTGTATTCTATCACTCCATAATCCATTTATCAAACCACCTGCTAAATCAAAAATCCCACCTCAATTGTTTCCAATTAAGATGGGATTTTATCATACAATTCTTCTTCCAACCATTCTGACTATCCTTAGTTTAGTTGAAATCTTCCTACCATAGAATTTAGTCTTTGTGCCTGTTCTGCCAATTCATCTGAGGTTGCAGCACTCTCCTCTGACATTGCAGAACTATCCTGAATACGGAGTAGCTTCATCAAGATGCAAAGCCCAGTCCAGTATATGAACATAAGAACCATATCGCTTATTAAATTCCTCAAAGTATTCTGCGCTAATCTGAGCAAGCACATCAGCGGAAACTGTTCCGTCAATGTTGCCAAGCTGTAACAAAGTTTCTTCCGGACACGTTTTATTATTTTCGAGAATGCCATCAATCGTTTTTACTCGATCGTAGTGCCTTGCCTTTCGATTTCTTTCGTTCTGCCCGTCCACATGATCTGAATAATTCTCAACATAGTAGGCTTTCTCCACTTCCGAAAAAGTGAACCTTGCCCTTTCGTTCTCATCATTCGGCAGACTGTAACCCTGATAGCAGTCCCAATAGACATTGAATTTCGTCCTCTCTGCGTCAATATGCTCACTATTCTCCACATCAAATCTGCGGTCATTATGCTACGCTTAGCAACTGCCATTACTGTCAGCTACTCAAGACTCGTTACTGTTGGTTGGCTAGACCTTAAACAGACAGGATTTCCACCTGTTAGGTTAATTGCCCTTCGCTGGGCGCACAACTGAAAGTTGTCGTTCTACAAATTCAATTTAGATTTTACTTGTAAGTAAACAGTCACTAAAACAAGAGCGATACCGCTACCAACCATAATCCCTTGCAATGGCAGCATATCTGCAAGTGGACCAAAGATTGCCATTCCAACAGGAAGGAATCCCGAATACATTGCTCCCATTAATCCGAATACGCGTCCTAGCATAGAGCTCTCTGCCTTTTCCTGTATAATAGTAGTAGTTGCAGTCTGTATTATAGTAAGTGCAATACTATATACAAACATCATCACAAGGTAAAGAATAAAATATGGCGATACACCCATACCAATTGTCATAATGCTGAGTATCAATAGTCCAATCGCAAATGTTTTTACTCTACTCTTAAATCCACCCCAAATTCCCATTAACACACCGCCTAAAGCCATTCCTGCAAAACCAACAAGCTCAACAGCAGTCAAATACCAGTAAACATCTCCATACACTCGACTAACCAACAATGCTGCCATAAATCCAGCAGGCACACTTAACAGTATGAACAGTCCATAAACAATTAGCATTTTACCAATAACCTTATCGGAAAATGCATAAGAAATTCCAGCTTTTATCTCTGCGAAAACTGATACATTTTCGTCTGATGCCTCTTGTTTTGGTAACAATACGCAGGATAATAAGCCTATACCAATGAGTGCTGTTACTATATCAATAAAAAGAGTAGAACGAAATGTTCCTATCGATAATACTGTACCTGCGACAGCTGGAGCTGCAAACTGAACAATAGATTGCATGGTTGCATTCATCCCGTTATATTTCATCAGATATTCCTCTGGTACGAGGTGTGGTATAACCGCATTAACTGCTGGTGTCTGAACACCTGCTCCTATGGAACGGATAATCGAAATTACCAGCAAAGCACTTAGCAATACGAAATCCGAAGAAATCATAGGCATTACCCAAAACATGATAAAAGTAGCAATTGTAATTACTCCATCAGCAAGAATAATCAGCTTTTTACGATTGTATCTGTCCGCCCATACCCCAGCCAAAAAGGAAATCAAAAATTGTGGCAGATAAGAGCATATAGTAAACGCTGCTACCCATCCCCCACTTGATGTCTTCAAAGTTACATACCAAATGATTGACACTTGTACAATCATCGAGCCGAATAAGGTAATACATTGACTGGCAAGAAAAAGCATCGTCTTGCTTTTCCAATTATTTTGTGTTTGATTCATTTTATTTGTCCTCCTTTTGTTGTTGCTATGCTATCATAACAGCAAACAAAAGGTTGGTGTTATAGTGGAGGGTTACGAAAACTTCTCTTTCATCTCTAAAAGTATAGTTATCATTTTTTCGGCATTTTCTTCCGCATCTTTCAAAGATACAATCAGCCTATCACAAACAGAAACTATATCCGAATCTGTCTGAGGTGTATTTAGTACCTGCTTCATATCAATCTGTGGATTATGCTCAAGAGCATTTAACATTCGCAGGATAGCTTCTAACGAATAGTTCGCCAAGCGGAGTGTACGTATCATTTTTAATCGCTCTATATCATCACTTGTGTAAGAACGATATCCATTTTGTTTTCGTTTTATCTGAAGCAAACCGTTTCGTTCCCAATTTCTAAGCGTATCCATAGAAATATCCAAATAGTCTGAAACTTCTTTTCGTTTCAAAAGAAAAGTATGCTCCGCTGATTTACCAGATAAAATTTGTTTTGCAATACCAATAGATTCCTCAGCATTTCTTTGTTCTCTCTGTATTTGGCTTCGATATTCTTCGGCAAACATAAGAGCCCTATCAAAATCTCTCTTTGCAGAAAGTTTGATTATTTCTACAACTTTCTTTCTAAGTCCGTTTTGAAGCACCTCTATTTGAAAAGCAATTCTAGCTAACCTCAACTGTTCGATATGAAAATCCGTAAATATTCGATAGCCATTAGACTTTCGCTCTGCCAGAGGTATCAGTCCCCATTCCTCATACATACGTACTGTGTTTGGATGTATGCCAATGACTTTTGCTACATCCGAAGTCGTATATGTATTCATTCAAGTTCACCTACCAATTCAAGTTTCTAACTGTTCCACATATTATTTCAAACTATCAATTTCTTTTTGTAAGTTTGCCAAAAATCTACCTGCATGAGCACCATCCATCTGTGTATGATGAAACTGGAAAGAAAGTGTAAGATAATACTTAAACAATTTCTTTTTGTATCTGCCCCAAATGATAAATGGGTTATTAAAAATACCACTATTCATACCCACAGCACCATCAATCTCTGTATCTATAATTGCTGATGTACCTATTACCATACTATTATCAGATAAGTCTCTATCCTGACAATTTTGTGCAACCCACGAAGTATATTTTAAATACTGCTTATTATATTCCTCTAAATCTTCCACATACAAAATATCACAGGAACTAACTTCCCCTTCTTTATTCTTTACAATAGTATTAACTGCAATCGTATCATATTGTATAAGTTTATCACCAACAGGGAGTGTATAAAATTCTTTTACACTCACTGCCGCTTTCCCAATACAATAATCCAGAAGCATATTAAACTTCACATGTTTTCTTTTGCTAACTTTAATTAAATTTGTTACATCCAACGTTTTAAAAAAAGTTACCATTGGATTAGGAGCTTTCATCCATAATTCATAAGCCATAGCCCTTGCTGTGTCTTTCGGTTGAACTTCTTTTGCCATTATTTCTTACCTCCATTCTTCTTACTGTAATTATAATATCTTGTCATACAACAAAACCCCATCAGACAGATTTCTCTATCTAATGAGGTTCTAATGTCATATCGCCTGATTCCACATCATATTTATTATTTTTCTGACATTGAAATCTGCATCGTTTGGCGTAAAATTGGCGTATGGCGTAGTGCTAACACCTCGCAACACCAGTAAAATCAAGGATTTATTTATCCAAACTCTTCATCGTCGGGATGGCGCCCTTGGGATTCTACATCCCTGCTCATCCATGTCATTTACATGTAACTGAACGCCTTTATACCAAAACCAATTAAGAGCCTTAGATGTCATTCGATGCTGAGTCCACCGAGTCACTTGTGAGTCCCTTGCGGTTTCGTCATACATCATTTGTATTAGCTCATTTGAATCCGAAGTGATCCTATGTTGTTCATAGAAGAAGAACTGACACTCCGTCTCCAAAAATACATCTCTAATTTTTTAATTCGTCTATTTAATTATAATCTTGCCTTGAAGATTTGCAACAACTTCCTGCTTCTTTTCTTGAGTGCATTCAGCATATATATCCATGGTTGTCTGTATATCAGCATGTCCCATAATATCCTGAATCACTTTGAGGTTTGACTCGTTCTCACAAAGTCTTGTACAGAAAGTATGTCTTAGATTATGTGCACTAAACTCTGGTAAGATGATTGCCTCTCGACCTTCTGCTTTTGCTTCAGCCTTTTCCTTTTCATTATAAGCATCAGTGATTCTATGAATCGCATTATTAACTGCAGATGCCTGATAAAGAGTATGATAAGCTGTTGCGAAAATAAATCCAGAATAGCCATCAATTTCTTCCTCACAGAATCCCAGGCATTTCTGCAACTGATATTCTAATAAGAAAGCTTCCATCACTTCATCGACAATTGGTATCTTACGATTGCCTGCCTCTGTCTTTGGAGTCATGATGTGACGCTCAATCTTGCGTTCTCTTCCTACAGGTCTGTCCGTCAGATTATGATTAACACTAATCATTCGATTCTTAAAATCTACGTCTTCCCACCTAAGACCAAGGCACTCTCCTACACGAATAATTGGGCTAAAAAAATATCGGAGCCTTGAAACCCTTGATTTTACTGGGTTTCTCAGGCATTATGATATCGAAAAACAGGCCATTTTTAGCCCTAAAATAGGCTAAAAAATGAGTCAAAAATAGCTTTTAGTCCTATTATTTAAAGTGTACCCCATGTCAAGGACATTTAGTTTTTTATTTTTTAAAAATTTGGACACTGAGTTTTAGTAGAATTCCAGGATTCGTACAATAAGTTTTTGCAGAATCCTGACATTCGTACAATGAGTTTTTTGTATGGTTATCTGTGTGGGTATAGTCCTTAATCTATATTGCCTTGCTTAGTTCCTAATTCTGAAGGTTCCTTGAGAATCTGTGGAACTTGAGGAGGATTGGCAATAGAAAGCGGATATACTCCAGTAGTTATAAAGTTATAGTATTCATTCGGCGAGAGCATACAAAGCTCCCATACATACGCCTCGTTGTTGTAGTAATCTATGTAATCATCAACGATATCTTTAATCTGCTGGAATTCAGTACATCCCTTAACCTTATCAAGAATATGATCCTTCATATGACCAAAGAAACTTTCTTGCGGCGAATTGTCCCAGCAGTTACCTCGTCGGGACATCGATCTGCGTAAGTCACAGTTTTCAATGATTTGTATAAACGTGGTGCTAGTATAATGACTGCCTTGATCGCTGTGAATCAGAGTTTCCTTGTGCAATGAGATTCCGTGATCTCTGATTAGGTTTTCAACGGTTTCTTTAACAAAATCGATTTCCAGCGAATCGCTCAATACATAGGCCAGTATCTGCTTTGTGTATGCGTCAAGGATGGTCGATAAATAGGCGAATTCCCCATTGTATGGGATGTAAGTTATATCCGTCAACAGAACATATCGTGGACCATAACATTCGAACTCACGCTGCAAGAGATTATCGGCATAGTTACTCGTTTTGATAGCTTTCGCCATTCTACGGTAAGGATTCGCCTTCCTGATTGGGCAGAAGAGATGGTACTTCTTCATCAGCCTTCGGATTTTTTTGATATTCATTACCACCGGAGGATTCATGTGCAGAAGTCCCATATAAATACTTCTTGCGCCTTTTGAATAACCACGTTTTTTATATCTGGCAAGAATTAGCTCAAAGTCGGCCTTATCCTGTAATTCACGTGCTTCTCGCGCCGGGGCAGCTTTTAACCAAGCATAATACCCTGAGCGTGAAACACCAGCAAGTTCACATAGAATCGACACACTGAACACACCTGGTGAATCCTCAAGAGTGTTATGGATGACCTCGTACTTGTAAGATGTTTTTTCCATGATGAGCCCTCCTACTTTATATCCTTGTCGGGTTTTAAAATTTTTTTTAGAAACTCCATTTCATGGCGCAGATAGTACAGCTCGTGTTCCATTGCATGAAGTTTCTGATCGTCCGACATGGATGAGTAGTCTGGGTGATTACTGACCGCATAGCTGGTATGTTGTCCTTCGCGGAAGTTTCCTTCCTGAGCTTGCTTTCTGATCATACTCTGCAGACCACTTACTCTTGATTCTCCAAGCATCTGGTAGTCGTATCCCAGTTCTTCCACGATTTGACGCGGACGCTGTCCTGTTTGGTACCGCTTCCAGAATTCCTTCTTGAACTCAATCGTGAAGGAAATAGTATTTGCGGATACGCTATATGTGTATTTGTTTTCTCGCAGGAGTGCTTGCTCTTCTTTTGTAAAACTGCGTATACTCATAACAGTCCCCTTTCTTAGACAATGAGATTATAACATTGATGAGTGTTGATTAAAAATCATTGTCCGAAAAATGGGATTCCTTAAAATCAGGTGTCCACAATACGGGATTTCTAATTGTCAACATCCAAGGAATAGGGTATCTCAAAAACTCGATGTCCATTTCCTAGGGTATATTTTAATTGTTGGTGAAAAAATGGCCAAAATTTCATGACCTTCATGAGGTGCTGATTGTCCAGTGATATTCCTGGGTACCATCAGTCCCTACAATGACCTCATCAAGGATCAGCTTCAGCACTCTGGTGTCATACTCATCCAGGTCCTTGACCTTTCTAAGTCTCTCCTCCAGCTCTACACTGGCTGCTAAATTGTATTCAGCCGCTGATGCCTTGTTATGTATTTCAGCTAGCTGTCCTCTTACAGCCGCAAGCTTATCTGTAACAGCCTTAACCTGCTCCAAATATTCAACCTTAGTTAGCTTACCTTCCTTGTACTGATCGTAGAGACGTATCTTCTTCTCTGCCAGTCTGTCTGCTTTAGTTTGAAGTGCTTCCGTTCCTTTCCATTCCCTGGCAGCGTGCTGCCACTTAGGCTTGTTTTTTCTAAGAAGCTCCAGCTCTTTAGCTGCTTTATCTTTTGCAGTAGCTACCACTTCATCCTCAAGTATGTATCTGTTTCTTTTTACGCACTGGCAGCCTTCAAGCCCTGTGCATGATGCCTGGGCACATCGGTAACCTTTGTTTGAACCGTTTAATGCCATTCGTCTTCCACAGGAACCACAAACTAGCAGCCCTGGTCTTTTTTCATGGACATTAACCTTCGCAGAGCCTCGAAAGGCTTTTGCATTTGCCTCATCAAAAAGCTCCTGACTGACGATTGGCTCATGAGCATTTTCAAAAATAATCCACTGTTCTCGTGGTAAAGGAATCTGCTTATGAGAACCAACCTCTGCTCTTCTTGATTTATTCCAGATTACCTTTCCAAGATAAATCTCATTTTTTAACATATCTCCTATGGTTGTTACTGTCCAAATCTTCTTTTCCTTATCCTTCATAGGCCGCTTTTTGATTCCCTTGGCATTCATATACACAACAGGAGTAGTTATGCCCTGCTCGTTGAGATATCTGGTAATTGCTGTCTTGCCTGTACCGTCAGCTGCCATCTGAAATATAGATCTAACAACTGCAGCTGCCTCTTCATCAACAACAAGCTTATGTACATCATCTGGATCCTTTAAATATCCATAGGCAGGAAATGGTGCCATAAACTGGCCTGCTTCTGCTCTGGTATTCATTGCCATAATCACCTTTTGAGAAATATCCTTGCTGTACATGGAATTCATAAAATTCTTAAAGGCCATGTTAATGCCACCGGTCACTCCCTTATAATCATCGCTGTCAAAATGATCATTGATGGAAATGAATCGAACCTGGAACTGTGGAAATATTCTTTCCAGATAATTGCCTGATTCTATGTAGTTTCTTCCAAAACGACTGAAGTCTTTGACTATCACACACTCAATATTGCCATACATGATTTCCTTAATCATTCGGTTGAATTCCGGTCTGGCAAAATTGGTTCCGGAGAAGCCATCGTCCGCAAACTCGATGACTTCCTTACCGGCAAAATCTGAATGCTCCTTCATAAACTGTCTCAGCATATTTCGCTGATTTGTAACGCTATTACTCTCACGCTTTGCTTCATCTAAATCCTCGTCCTCCTGGGACAATCTGATATATAATGCGACTTTTCTATTTGCTACCATCCTTAGCCTCTCTTTCCTTTGCATAGGTTACGAGATCCTTTAGCATGTCATCATATACAAGCTCAACCTCAATGTTAAAATCCTTATCCACTAATACCTTTGATACCAGTGCCTCAACCATCTTCTTGGTGAGAATACGCTTATCCCTAAAGGAGTTAATCAAAGTATCCCATTCCTCATCTGTCTTGAAGTTTACGGATACCTTATTTTTCTCAACCAGCATCTCCTCTAAAGCAACCTTTAGCTTTGCTTCTTTTTCTTCATTTTCATTTTTGATGGTCAAATACTGTTCTGCATCAATGATGTGGGCCACATAGTCCTCATACAAATCATTTTTAAGAGCAGTGACCTTATCGAGCTCTCGCTGAAGTCTGCGGACCTCTTTGCTGAAGACCTCGAACTGCAGGCAGCTTTCCTTCTTGCCGTTCAAACGTCTAATCATTTCTACGTTGTCGGTGTAGACATTCATATGAGTATGAATTACTCTTAACACCTCATCATTAATAACTGTGTCTGACACATATTTTGGAGTACATACTTTCCTAAGTGTTTTAGCCCCACAATAATATCTAACCGCTTGGTTATGTCTGCTACAGTACATTGTGCTTCCGCATTCCTTACAGAAGATTTTTCCCTTAAAAAAATTCACATTCCTTGCTGAGTACATTCCAGGATTTTTCTTGATCTTGGCCTTTTCAGCTCTTTCTTTTCTCAGCTTTTTCACCGCTTCAAAATCTTCTCTTGAAACTATTGGCTCGTGATTGTTAGGTCTTATAATCCATTCTGATTCATCATTTAGGCGCTGCACCTTTTCACCAATTGCATTGTTGTAGAATTGGTTATGCACATCATCACCAACATATCTTGGATTTTCCACAATACATACTACGGAATGTGGACTCCAGCGCTCTTGAGGATTTTCAACACCTCTTTTAAGCTTTTTATAAGCCTTTGGACAGGGTATTCCCTGCTCATTCAAATAGTTGGCAATCTGTAAAAAGGATTTCTCCTCTATAAATGTCAATATAAAATTGTATAAAAGTTCCAAAATAAAAATGTACAAATTCTCTAATTGTCCGTCCTGATATGGTCTTTCAATCTATAAGATCTTCCTGATATTGTAATCACATGTGCATGGTGTAAGAC
>JAXJRB010000030.1:0-47930 GCA_036310845.1 Lachnospiraceae bacterium
AGCTGTCAGAAGAGGACATTTAGTAACTCTTAGGCTTTGTGTCCCAGAATTGAGAGCAACACTACGTCTGAGCCATGCCGACTACTCGCAACTTACGTTGCTCGTTGTCGCGGCGTTCGCCGTATACATCTTCGCTCGAATATGTCTGCCTGTGAGCAAGCTCCCGCAGCCAATTCGGCTCATCTGTGCATGGCTCACTTTAACGCGCAAACTTGAATTTGCTTATTTCTTCATTGCAAAAGAACGATTGTCAATCGCACGCATTGTTGCTACAATGCCGTCAAGATGGTCATATTCATGCTGAATCAGTTCGGCCATATCATCATCCATTCGCATTTCCTGCGGTTCCCAGTTTTCATCCAAATAGCGTAATATGCAATGGCGATAACGACACACACGAACAAGCAACTTTGGAAATGACATACAATCATCCATTACCTCCATCATTTCGTCACCAACAAACTCAAGTTCAGGGTTAATAATCACATATGGTTTATCTTTGAGCATACAAATAATGCGTTTCTTTACACCTATTTGCGGGGCAGCAATTGCCCTTCCAAAACCATAATCACGGCGAATGCCTTTGATGGTATCAAACATATCCGTAAAAATTGGACGTAAATCTTCCAATTCTTCTCGATTCACTTTTTCAGAAATCTCATAAAGCTGAAGATTTCCAAGCAACAAAATTTGTCGTTCCATAAACAGTACCTCCCATTTTCAATAATAATATCACTTTCATAGCTAAAGTTAAACCTTTCTAATTAGACCTATTTAAAGTATTCGCACCCGACAAAAAGGACTATCACGCAAAAGTGATAGTCCTCATTATACTATTCCTAAATACTGAAGCTACTCAATATCTTACTTAATTCACCTGCAACATTATTCAACACTTCTACACTATCCATTACATCTCCCATCATACCATTTTGTGCCATTGCCTCTTCTGATACTTCCTGTGTATTATTATTTACTTCATCTGCGATGTTTGATATTTTTTCAAGTGCGTCTTGTAATGATACTGTACCACTGGTTACTTCCTGCGTAATTGCTGCAACATTTGTCATCTCATCAGATACCTTTTCGATTTTCTTTTTAATATCAACAAAGCTTTCTTTTGCCTGATGAGCAAGCTCCATTCCTTCTTTTACAGAGTCATTACCTCTATCCATTAACTGAACAGATTCTACTATACTCTGTGATATATCATCAATAATTTTTCCTATTTCTTCTGCTGCATCTTTAGACTGATCTGCAAGTTTACCAACTTCATCTGCTACGACAGCAAAACCTTTACCTTGCTCACCTGCTCTTGCTGCCTCTATAGCCGCATTTAATGATAGTAAATTAGTCTGAGATGCAATATCTGCTATTAAATTAATTACATTACCGATATTGCTTGACATTCCTTCCAGTTCCTTAATCTTTTGATAGGTAGCTGAAACATTACTTTCAATTACGTCCATTTGGTTTACAACTATAGTAAGCTTTTCATCACCTTTAATGGCTTCATCCGCCGTCTCAGAAGCAACTTCTTTTACATTCATAATATTTCCGGCAATTTCTTCCATTCCCTGAGTGATTTCTTCTATCATGCTAGCATTTGTATGTGTTAATTCACTCTGACTTTGAGTACCTTGAACTGCTCTACCCGCTTTTTCAGCTATATCCACAGCTTTGTCTTTGGTTCCTTCAGCTTTATCATTTAATGAATATGTAATCTTTGTAATCTCTTGTGAATTATTATTTGTTTCAAGTACCAAATCATGAATATTTTTCTTCATATTTTCCATAGAATTGGCAATCTTACCAATCTCATCTGTTCGCTTTAATAAGCTTTCTCTTACACGAACCGTAAGATTACCTGAACCCACTTCATTACAAAATGCGATTAATTCTGCAAATACTCTAAACAATATATTTATCAAAATAACCAATATAACGCATGAAATAATTACAATAGCTGCCACCATTGGAATAGACGCAGCTCTCATACTATCTACTACAACGTCTATCTTCGTATTGTATATACCAACATCCATAGAACCATAAAGTTCACCATTTACATAAATAGGATACATTATGTCATATGTCCATGCCTGTTGGACATCAGCCCAAAAAGAGCTTGTCATAACTTCGCCCTTTGTTGCTGCCGGTACTGAATATCCTGTATCATCAGAATAGTTTTTACCTATTTTCTGCGTATCACTGTGTGCAATTGCTGTAACTGTTTTATCTATAACTATTGCATAAGCAATATATTCATTTTTAGCAGTCTTACTCTCTACAAATGCTTGAAGTTCCTCAACTGTTGCACCCTTTTCTATTAAAATTTCAGCCTGTGCCGCTATCTGTGAGTTCTCATTTATGAGCTGCTCTATCATAGCCTCTGAAATATTTTTTTTTGCAACATTAAAAGTTACAAGCAATACAAGCACAAATCCTACTAAAATTATAAATGCTGACGACAATGCAAGTTTAATCTTTAATGAAAACGCCTTCATAAATACCACCTTTCTAATAATTTGCAATTATTCATTTTTATTTTCAGTTATATTAATTGTCAGTTATTTTAATTCTAACATTGATATTCATGTTTGTAAAGACTAAGTAAAGTGTCGGAAAATTGTTTTATTTTCCGACACTTTACTTAGTCTCTACCATTATTAACCTTACCTTTTCTCTTCTTTACGATAACCATGCCCTTCGCGCCCCTGACTGCTTTATTTGTAACGTTCACTTTTGCAATTCTAACAATCAGATTCGTACTTCGTAGCTTTTAAGCTAAAGAACTTTGATTTTTTAAATTCAAATTTTTAAGTACTTTCAGACTCACCAGAAGCCTGAATTTTTCCTTCATAAATTATAATGCAGCACTATTTATACCATCAAATAACCAATTTCCTTTTTCTTCATCATAGTAGAAACACACTTCCAATTCCAAATAATCATCTTTTTTACCTGTATCTGTACCAACAAAGCGCGTTCCAACACTTAAATAATCTTCATTCATATATATTGTACCAAGATACCATTCCCCTGTCATATATTTAGGTTGTGGAAAGAACCCATCATCATCATTGCAGAGTTCTTCATCATCAAGATATTCTTCAAGTAATTTATCTATTTGCAAAAACAAATCTTCACTAATATCGTCAAATAAGTTCTTGAGTTCATCATTTACAAAAACCAATTCAGGTTTTAACGCCTTTTCATAAGTTACATATTCGTTATTAACATTTTCTTTTTGGAAAACAATTTGCTTTAATTTCATTTTCTCTCTCCTCGTAAGACTGCTGCGTAAACTTCAAATTCTACATCTTCTTCTCAAAGCGAAACATTCCTTCATTTCCATCACCCACAAAATTCCATGGCATATTAGGGTCTGGATTTTTTTCATTCCAAAACTCCACGATATGAAATCCACACTTATTCACATAAAAATGAATATTTCTCTTTTCAAAATACGGTGTACAAGTTTCCCACACTTTGGTCTGTGGATGCAATCTTTCAATTTCATCCCACATTTTCTTCCCTATACCTTTACTTTGAGTGCCATATTTTACATAAAGAAAATCCAAATGATTATGTTGTGTTTCTTCATCAATTACGACAACTGCTCCACCGACAATCTCATCATCTACGACTGCTTTATAGGCAACTGACCCTTTTGTGGTCAAAGACCTATTTATATCTTCTTCTGGTAAAATAGTTTCTTCTGTCTTACCAAAATCTTCTTCAAAGCCTTTTTGAAATGCCTCCTGCATATCTTTTTTATATTGTTCTAAATCACAATTCTTTACCACCACAAACAAAAAACTCATCGTATTCTCACCACCAAATTTATATAAAGCTCTATCTCATACAAATGAACTTCTGTCAATTTAGAGTTCCTTAATAGCCCCATTATCAAAATAATAAATATTTTCTCTTTTATAACCATATTTTGAATTTGGAACACTTATATGTGGCTCAAACGTGAAATATGAAACATCTCCAAGGGCTATTTTGTTTCCCTTCTCTATGTAAACTCTGTCATTTTTCTGTTTCACAATAGAATGCCCCAAGTTACCCATAAAATCAAGATTTATATACCCTTTTTCTTCTATAACGCTATTGATATAATAGTACAATTCTTCAAATGTTGTTTTAGGAATAACAAATTTACACATTTCCTGATGTAAATATTCCTCCATCAGCAATCCATTCTTCCATTCATCATTGGACACATTATCACATTCAACAACTTTTCCATTTTCAATAATAATTGTTCTTGCATAATCGCCCCATATATCTCCGTTTTGTGGACTCAAATCAATTGTAATAATATCATTTTCTGCAATAACTCTATGACTTGTAGAGTATTCTTTTCCTGAAACAGATAATGTTGTTTCTTCCCCCGAAAAAACAAAAGCTCCTACATCCCAATACCAGAAAGAGTCGGCTCCTAATTCCATCATTTTTGTTTCACACATATTCCTTATTTCAAGCAATGTCATATTGGGCTGTATATTATCTTTAATAAATTCAATTGTCGTTTTAGCTATATTCTGTACTTCTTTATATTGCATAATTCTCTCCGTCATATTCTCCCCACTATCCTCAATTACCGCCAGTTATCTATCAATATAGCTCTACATGGTGACCCGTCTGCACCTAACAAATTCAGTGGTGCAGCATTTAAAAAGTAAATGCCTTCTGAAACCTCTGCCAATCGGATTCCTTCTAGCAAGATAACATTAGAACCTAAAAGGACTTGGTGCACTGCCATTGGTGCATCTTCCGGTCCAACTGTCTGAGATTCATTTCCCAAAAGTAAAACTCCTCTAGAAGCAAATTCTTTAGCAGCTTCCAACGAAACTACTGCAGGCCCTTTAATCAGAATTCTTTTCGCCGCTTCCGGATTCAGTACATTCGCTTTTTCAATTATTTCTATCGCATCATTACCGGAGACAATCCCGTGATGCTCTGCCACATAAGCCATTCCCACAAATATTTCCAGACATATAGCATCCACTGTTTTTCCGTCTCTAATAAAATGAAACGGCGCATCTATATGTGTGCCGTTGTGAGCACACATACTAAATGCCGTCAGATTATACAATTCACCTTTTTCCATTAAACTAATGGCCTTTTTTTCCGGTACCGGATCCCCCGGATATACCCTGCAACTGAAAACTTCTTGGGAAATATCGTAGATTTTCATTGCTTGCCTCCTCAAATTACATTTGCGTTTCAACCTGCAATCTCAACTACTCCGAAATTTTAAACTTCACTTTTATTCATTCAGCAATTTATAACTTCAATAAGCTTTTCTATAGATTTATCAATCTCAGTACTTTCCCATCCTAAATGCCAACCATCTTCTGAAATCGTATCAGTAATAATATATATTGCTGTAGCAGAGCATTTTCGATATTTGGCAATTGTAAAAAGTCCAACACCTTCCATCTCTACGCACAATGCCCCTTTTGAACGATAATCAAGAACTTGTTCCCACGTTTCACGATATCCGGCATCCGTTGTCCAATGTTTTCCTCTGTTTACAGAAATTCCATTTTCTTTTAGCATCTGTTCCATTTCATTTGTTAAAGATGCGGTTGTCTCAATAAAATCATAGTCAAAACCATATAATCTGGCTACTGCAGTATCGTTAAATCCTCCATCGGTAATAATGATATCTCCTACATTCACATCCTGATTTATTCCACCGGCTAATCCTACATGAATAAACTCCTCAACGCCACCAGCTACTAAATCTTCCGCTTGTGTAGCAATTCCCGGCGAGCACATTTTTCCTTTCACAAAACCAATTTGTGGATTATTTTTTAGTACATATAGCGAACCGCCTAACGGATATTTGTATTCTCCATATCCTTTTTCAATCATTGCATCATAGATTCCATCTGCTAACAAATATACTCTTTTAGGAACTTGCATCGTTTCAATGTCAAAGCCTGCATTCTTCAGTTCTATTCTTACTAGCTCTTTCGGATCTGTCATCACTCGTTCTGTCATCATTTTTCTCCTACTTTTTCTGCTCCGGTTTCCATGGGGGCGGACATAATAATGTCGTTTTTTCTATGTCAGGTAATACATGATATATGGAACATCCCATTTTTTCTTCAAAATACTCTTTGTTTTGGAATGTGATATCCCACCCCTTTATATACGTCTCCATAATTCCATATCTACGGGTTACATCTACAAATCTTTTTTCCAAAATAACAAAACCATAATCTGTAGCAAGGGCATCACATATTTGAATTAATCTATCATAGTCATCGGTTTCACATTCTGATAGATACTTCTTTATTGCAATTTCCTCTTCTGTCGCAGGTTCATAGTTAAACTCTTCTTTCATAAGCGGATAGGAATGCGTCATTGATATTTTCGCAACTTCATCCCATCCTTTTCCCAACGCATACTTATAACCTTCATACACATGCTTTGGAATATTTACAATCCCTACTCTTCGACCAATATCGTGTAACATTCCGAGGATATATGCCTTATTTTCATCTAATCCGGGAACTTTTTGAGCAATATTTCTTGCAGCTATCCCCGCATTTAACGAATGCTTTGCCCAAGGTCCCGGATTTAACTGTGATGCAATTTCTAATTCTTTTTTTGCTTCTTCAATTGTTGGTAACATTAAAATCTTCCTTTATGTATATCAATCTCTATCCCATACGTATCGTCAATCAACACATAATCTACGTTATACTCTTTTGCAAGTTTCATAAACTGCGCATTGTCCTTTAACACACTTTCCACTGTGCAGTAATCATCATCCAATCGACTTTCAATGACATTTGCGTAGCTCTTTATATCTGCAAAATGATTTCTTATGTAGTTTTCACTCATAACCAGACAATAATATTCGATGCTGTCAAGATATTCCTGCTCGAAGTCTTTTTTCCAATCAAAAGGAATATAACAGCCTTCTACTATTAAATTCTGCTTATTTTCAATAGCTGTTTTAGCCATTTCACGAACAATCGGCCACAGATATGCCGTTAAATCTTCATCCTTACTCATTGGTGTAAGCTCCGTATTCCCGCTACGAATCAGTCCCATTTTTAAATGATCTATGGATAAATAAGGATATTGATATTTTTCTAATAGTTTTTGCGCAAGAGCTGTCTTGCCTGTGTGTGAGGCACCTGTAATAAAAATAATCATTGGTATTTCTCCTCGTTCTCTACTTTTTCTCTTCTAAGCCATATAATTCATTTTAAGGATACTTTTTGCATACATCCTCCGAACCGGAAGTTCTTATAACACCTTTTCCTGTCACAACATCCTGACGTTGTCGAAAGGTATCTGCTATAACTCCCATATCTGTTCTTGGCGCATTACTGTTTCTGCCCCACCATCAACCAATTTTGCTTTATTCAACTTAATGCTATTCCCCTTCCCACACTTATTGAAGCTTACCACTTATCCCAATGAATTCGCTCTTTGACATCTATCTGCTTCTGCTTTACGATATCTGCATCTGTCTTTGCTTTGCCTATTCCAATAAAACAAGGCATAAGATAATCACTTGGAAAACCTAGTACCTCTTTTGCATATTCATCTTCATTGCCAAGCGGAATTCGCAACGTACATGCATATCCTTCTGCTGTTGATGCAAGGAAAAGACATGACCACCCTGATAACGCTTATGCTGCAAATGGCTCATTTTATCATACTCCATATATATCGAACTAACTTTTTGAACAATATATGAAGCATCTTTTGAATACTTATCATCATCACTAGAAACAATCAGTAAGTGCCTTGGTGCTATGCATGCAACCAAATCATCAATATCATATTTTTGAGCAAAGCCGGGAATTACACTTGCCATTTCTATTCCTACACCATTTTGCATTCTATTTTTGTAAGTACATGCGCTACCACTTGCACAACTAAAAGATATTCTTTCGTCTAGTGCAGAAAGAAATAATACTGTATTTCCACCATAAGAATGGCCTAATGTGCCGATTTTTTTATTATCAACATACTCTAATCCTGCAAGAAGGCTGATTCCATTCATTGCATCATCTAGTACCTTCTTCATCAAAATTTCGCCTTGAAGAATACGATAACACATTTCATCAAAGTGCTGCCAAAAATCAAACCCTTCCACCATCGGATCTTTGCGTCTATCTTCAAAACATATAGAGTCCGGCGCTAATACAACAAACCCTTTTTGGGCCAAAACCGGTCCAAATGCTTGTAATGGATTACCTGCCAAACCACAAACTTCACTCTTTCCTAAATGATGCTCTCTATTATGTTGGTGGTTAATCAGTATTGCCGGATTATGTTCAAGAATCTCCGGAAGTAACAAATAAGCTCTTACTTTATCTCCATAAGAATCATATTCTATTAATTGCCTTATATAACCATCTTCTTTTATCGACTCTAAAACTACGTATTGGATATTTGATTCAGAATTTGGTAAGTCAACTCCTATTATTTTTGCTATTTCTTCTCTTAATCCCATCATACCTTGTTGTCCTTAATATTTACATTCTCTTTATTTCTTTCGAAAGTAATACATTCATCTCCGGAATCAACTTTCCAACATCCTTCGGATAATGAGCATCTGATGCCGTTATTATAGAAACATCATGAAGTTGCATATACTTTAACATCTCTTTATTCATTCCTAATTCCTTGTCATCGTAATTTATAGCAAGTCCACTACTTTCTTCTACATACATGGCATTTGCTTTCAATGCACAAGCAATATTGTCATACTCTTTACTAAAATCTCCCTCCGGATATGCACCAAAACATTGCAAAGAATTGGGATGACTCAATCCGGAAAACAATTTACTTTGTACCAATTTATACATAATCTCATAATAACGCGTATACAATTTCTTCAAGTCATAATCTTTCTTATCCCAATGTTGTTTTAAGTGGCTAAATGCCCAACCATCAATAAAGTGAATAGATCCTGCCAAAAAGTCGAAAGAATATAATGATTTTATTTTTTCAATGTCTTTCTCATGCTCCGGTGAATAGCATACCTCCAAGCCAAACTTTAGTTTAACAGGAAATGTTTCTTTTTTAATCGACTCTATAAAACTAATATACTCACTTATCGAACGCATTTCTTTTTTCTTTTTTTCAAACCAGCTTCCCTGATACGCATTGTATTCAGCCATCTCTGTATAAAGACTTTGACACTCCTGAAACAAATGTGTATGCTCTAAAAAATATATTTCTTCTATATTTCTGTCCAACGCATACTTAATAAATTCATTCACCCATTCTACAGAGTATGGGCCTTTTTCCAAATGTACATGACCATCAACTTGCATGTAATTGCTCCTTACACATTAATATCTGCTTCAAAATATCATTCTTATCAATCTTATTAAAATCGGTAGTATCAATCAATATTTGAGGACCGTTCCCGACATATGCATCCATTCCTCTGCTTACAACTGCATTTTCAAAGCTTTCATATGACATTGGTTCAATTACTTTTCCCGGCTCTTTTTCAGGATAACAATCATTTACCACATGTCCTCTATGTCTGGTAACACAATTATTTCTTTCGACAAAACGTTCATAGATTGTACGATAATCACCTGTTAATGTAACGGTAATTGTTTTATATGAATACTTATCTAAAACCTTATTCAAACCTTCTTTTGTCGCATTCTCAAAATTATTCTCTAAAATAAATGGTTGATTATGGCTCATTAATTGTTCAGCCATATAATACATTATACTTGCGCTGGCTGTTCCAAGTTTTACCTTTTCTTCCCTGGAATTGAAACCTACTTCATCAAATAGTATTTCTTTTATTCCATCTTTTGAAATCATAGGAATATTCAGTTTTTCAGCTATAAAATTTGCAATAGTGCTTTTCCCTGCCGCCGGAATCCCCGTTACCAATATACAATACATACTTTCTCCCTCCATTAAAGGTTCCAATTCTATTGAAGCAGCAACATTTCTTTTAATTCATAAACTCTTGCTTTTGTGATTTCTGCCCCCATATCATATTCCAGCATTGATTGAATAGATCCACCTTCAGCAGGAGCACCAGCTTCCTTAACTGCATTATCTTTATAGGCAATCCATTCTCTTTCTGCCTCTCTGAGCTGCTCTTTTTCATCTTCCGGAAGGATACTCATAAGAATCGTCCATTCTTCATTCAAAACATTATCCCATAGCTTAAATCGATTGTACGCATTCTCAGTCATATCCATCTGAGTCGTTAGATTTTGTAATTCATCAAGATATGACTGTTCCTCATACTCGTAATAACTGAAAAATGCTAAGAAATTATCTACTACATTATAACTATAAAATGCTTGTTCACCCTTGCTATTATAAAGGCATACAAAATCCAATTCATCTATAGGATTGTAATCATCATCATACATCATCTGACTAATCCAACTTAGACACTCCTCAGATAAATTCTCTTTTGGGGTACCCGGAAGATAAAAATATAAAGTTTCTGCATCATCAAGACCATATGCATCAGAATAAATATAACGAACATTATCCGCATATTCTTCTTCCCCTACCGTGTTCTCATATGAGATATCTATGAGCTCTGCTGTATAGGTACGCTCATCTATTTTGGTAAGTTCACTTAACTGTCCTTTAAAATTGCAACAATATCTAGTTCCATCAGGATATGCATCACCCACATCGCCCATATCTGAATCAGAATACATTCCTTTAAACGAACCATCCTCTCCAATTGTCATAATGGTACTCCAGGCACCTGCTCCACTGGAAAAGCAAAATTCTATTCCCCCTAAATTCTCATACGAAAATGCCATTTCATCATTCTGTATTTCATCATCCAGAACCTCATCATCAGCCTCATAAATGTTTCCATCTTTAAAAACTTCATCAACAATTTCTATATCATCATCAACTTGCTTATCCGCACAACCTGCCAATGATGCACATATTGCTACCATAAATAAATATTGCAATTTTTTCATAATATTAATTATTCCTCCCAAAAATAATTATTCCGTACTTTATCCAAACAGCATCTTAGCTGCTTCTTCTAATGCCTTACGCTCTTCTATATCCTCATAGGATACATGCTTATCATCTATGCCTTTTAAGACATCAATAGTGAACAAACCATCTCTATTACAATAAAAGAGAATCTTCTTTACACCATTTATCTTTATTCTTGCTTCTGCATTTCCTTCCGGATAAAGCTTAATCATTTGAATCTTATCTGTTGATAATCCTGCAATAAATGAAATGTAATGTTCTTTTTTCATATCATGTTCAACACGAACATAATATTCATCTTCTACTCTTTCAATAAATATCTTGTGATTTTCATCTGTTTCTTCTGCCTGACATGGCGTTAGCAGCACACCATGACAATGAATCACTGCTTCTCCCATGCTATGAATAATATTTCCACATACCGGACACACATAAAATTTTGAACGCATTACATTAGCAGATACATTTACATTGCTAACTGCATTTCCGGATATTAATTCTGTAATGGATATTCCAAAAATCTTTGCTATTGGCTCCAATAACGAAATATCGGGATATCCCTTCGCTGTCTCCCATTTTGAAATAGTCTTGTCTGAAACATTAAGCTTTGTAGCCAGTTCAGCCTGTGTTAATTTACACTTTTCGCGTAATTCCTTAATAACGTTTCCTGTAACATATTGATTCATTTTTTGTACCTCCTATACGTATAACCTGTACCTATATCATACGCATATAAAGATATAACGACTACCTACGGAAAGTAGACTTATGCATTTCATCTCCTTCTTAATCATCTACCATCACATAGTCTATCTCAAACACATTCTTTTCATTTTTAATATTCTGCAAATCATATAGATTTAGCATAAGCTGCATAGGATAATCCGGACTTTGTTTTATTGTTTTAATATGATTATTGTTGATAAAAAAAGAAATATCATTCTGTGTCCAAGTAAAACGATATGTATTCCATTCTGTTACATCAATTTCAAAACGTTCTTCATAAAATTCATCACAAATCTTTTTATCTCCAAATGGATGTACTCCGAATCCTATTATTGCACTGTCCTTATTTACATTGTATCCTTTTAATTCAAACAAGCAAATCTCAGCTGACTGATGTGGTTCTTCCTCTACTCCTATTAACCATAAGGCTGCCACATTTTCATCAGATATTTTGCATCTAGCTTTCATTTCTACTGTCCCATATTTGGGTGTAACTAAAAAACATTTCTTTTGTTCTTCACGTACCACAAGTCCTTCCGTAAAGCGATGCTGACCTTCCGAACTTCCTACTTGTCCGGAAAATACCCCTGTTTGAAGATTTGATACACGAATTTCTCCATTCCATTCAGGACACCAAGGCTCTTGATTATCTGATATATATAATGTTAATATACTATTTTCAATTTTATAACTCGGAAACGCCTTTTTTTTACTACTCCATTGTGGTAGATAAGTCGGAATCCAGTAATTTTCATTTAATGTATTCTCTAAAAAATCATCAAACATAATCATTTCATTTTTACCGTCCTTACTTTTTTATTCCAACACGCATCGGACATACACTTCTGCATTTATTACAATCAACCGTACCAAATCCTCTTGCTGTATTGCCATAAGTATTCAATCTACAATTCTTTTGTGTAACAGATTTATCTTGTATCGCCAATACTGGGCAGAAATCTAAACACTTAGAGTATAATGGATTTCTAACAAAAAGTGTTCCTAAAAATTAAATTCCGGATAATTGCAGTAAGGTGCTGGAAGCTTTGAATCAAAATCAATCCATCCAAGATTTTTTACAAGTACAGATTTTTCGTCAGGAAATACATAAGTATTTAAGTATTCAATAAAGTCATCTTCGTTGTAACAAACAACATCACCAATTCTATACTTCTTTGCCTGAGGACTGTTTCTTATCCACTCATTACAAAACTCAATACAATATCCGGACAAATTATTCGCTACAACGTCAGGAACAGAATATATTTTTCTATCTCCATCAGCACTGATAACTACATTTTTCATACAATCACATTCCACCATCCAATTTAAAATCACTTCTCGTTTAGCTGATTTAATATTTTGATAATATCTAGGAGCTATTATATAACTTCAAACTTGTAGCCTCCATATCTACACTCTTTCATCCGTCACAATATGTTCTATTCCAAAGTGCTCTTTACTAAGAAAATCTTTCAAAAAGCTTGGAAATGCTTTGTATTTATCTAGATCTTTAATAGGAATCCAGCACATTTCTTCTTTTACTCCTTGTGTCATACTGTTGCTACGAAGTTCCTGTGTTCCTCTTGGCTTCATTAAGAAATAGAAACTAATTTCATGGCAATTCAAGCCCTTTAATGCTCCGTTATTCTCATCAAAAAAGTTTTCGTGTATGACTGCCAAATGGTCTATCTCATAATGTACACCCGTTTCTTCAAAAACTTCTCGTAATACAGCGTCTTCGGCTGTTTCACCCATATGTACGCCACCACCAACAGAATATAAATAATCCTCTTTTTCATTTGTAGCAAATAATACGCAATCATTTTCAATAATGATCGCTGCTGCACGATATCGAAACTAATTATTTTCTTTTGTTAAACCACAATCATACATCATCCTTTGTTCTCCCAACTTTCTACCTATTTGAATTCATACGTTCCCATTCATGCTTTAACATACGATATTCCAATCGTGTTTTCATCTTTCCATCGTGCCACTCCCAATCAACATGCTCTGCTTCTTTTATCAATCCACACTTCTTCATTACCTTCTCAGAGCCAATATTTTCAGCCAAGCATCCCGTTGTAACTCGATATACATGATTTTGAGTAAAAGCATATTCTAATACTTTTTTTAATGCTTCTGTTATATACCCATTATTCCAAAACTGAGGATAACTAAAATAACCGACATGTACTATCTTCCCTAATGGCGTATGATCGACCACAGTATACCCCACACTTCCTACTTGTTCCTTTGTTTCCTTCAATTCAACATGAAAAAAATAAAATTTTCTGTCTTGTTCTTTCATATCTTTTAAGACATTTGCAAAATCCTCATCGGCTTCCGCTTGGGTAGATAACTGTATATCCTGCAAATAATACATGGTATCTCTATCACTCTTTAATTTGAAATAAGCATCTCTATCTATTTCTTTATACTCGCGTAAGATAAGTCTGTCTGTTACCATTTTTGTCATACTTTCTCACCATCTATATTTTTCCTACTTTATAACAAATTGCATTCTTTTTCGGTCCGTATATTTCTACTTCTCCGGATAAAACATAAAAAAACTGTCTTGCCTTATAATGATAATGCATATCTTCATACGTATTTGCCGGCATTTTTTCTGCAATAACACTTAATTCATCACTTTTTAACAAATGCCAACCATCATATACTGTTTTCCAATTATAATGCTCTGCATTTTCTACATCAATTTCTTTAGAACACTACCGATACCCATAAATCACATACAAATTTCTTATTTCATCATACTCATAAAAAATAGAATATTTTTGTAAAATATTAAGAATTTTACTTTTGATATCATGTTGAACTATCTTAGGTTCTAAAAGCCTCCCCTGATGTTCACATTCTGTAATATTTCCAGAAATTATAAACCATTCAATCAATGCCTTATTCATGAAATCGAAATGTTCATCTCCATCTATTGTCCAATATATCTCAGGATCGCTTGTATCAAAAATGGTTTTATACTTTATCTGCAGATTATCAATTTGTCTTATTTCTGCTATAAGTTCTTGCCACTTTGTTTTATTCATATATGAGGTAAGTTGTTTCTGCTGTATAATATCTTGTATTCTATCACTTTGTGTTTTCTTATTATCATATTTTCCATACTCAATTTCATTAATTAAATTTTGCATACAACGTATTATATCATTATCAATTTTGGTGTAATGAAATAAGGCAACTTTTATCAATAATTTCTTCATTTTTCGCTTGTACAGTTCCGCTACGAACATCCAAGGTATTACATAATATTTCATATATATCTTGTTGTAACATAGAACCACCTCACTTCACCTAATTGAATTTAACGAACCTTTTCTATGTTCGCAATTTCAAATCCCTCTTTTTCATACAACATAACAGCTTTATCATTCCATTTTGCAACATGTAAGGTAATTGCTTATAACGAATAACCTAAACTTATATCAAACGGTGCAATAAGCAATCTTTGCAATTCCTTCATATAATTGTCAAAGAAAAATTTTATTGCCTTTCCATAGTTTCCCTTCGTATCAAATTCCCAATAAGAATAATACTTAACACATTTCACTATCTTGGTCAGTTCTCTAGGAGGCTCGCCCAATTCAATTCCATCAATAGTATAAAATCTCTTAAAATACTTTATTGAGATACAACCTGCACATTCCTCTTGATTTCTTTTTATTTCCTCAACTATCGTTTCAAATTGCTCTAACTTATCAGGCTTTACCTGAAAAAGCTTTATTTCTACAAAACTCTTATCCATTTCTTACTCCTCCCATCTATTTTTTCTACTTTTTCAAATTGTTTTCTTTATCAAAAAATGCTTTTTTTAAAGTAATATATTCTTGTGACGAACATACTTCTTTACACTTTCTGTCATACTCAGAAGAACGTTCCAACATCGCAGTAATCTTCATACATGGGAATTCATTACACTGATTACATTTATCCACATTGTGTTCTTTTGTACATTCTACTAACTGGTATGTACATTGTTTATGTGAAGAACAACCACTACATGCAATTTCTTCATTTGAAACAACACATGTTCTCCATCCTACTCTGTACCACAATTCTGCAACCGCACTTAATTCTTCATCGGTATGTGCATTGTATCTTGGACATTCAATGCAATTATCGCCACACAAGGTTATTTTCTCTTCCATCATCACACCTACAATTTCCTAATATACACTCTTTCTTGCTTGTTCTCGAAAACACCGATACCCCATACCATTCCACGCTTCTTTTGCCCCTGCATTTTCAGGTAAATAGCATACTTCTACATATTTAATAGATAACTCCCTAAAAAACTCGTTACTAAGCTTTTCTAGTTCTTTCATAATTCCCTTACGACGATGTTCTTCTTTCACATAACCAGCCACAATATATCCCACTTTTTTATGAGAGCAAAGAACCATGTGGCAAGGAATAATTTCTACTATCATCATTCCTACGATTTCGTCATTTTTCTCAGCAACCAAAATACAACTTTCGTCATTTTCGATATATTCCTTTATCACACCTTCTGTTGTATCAAGTGACAATTCTTCAAAATCCCAATATACATCTTTCGAAGAATTCTTGATATGATATGTTAAATCTTGGAATAAAACCGCAACACTTCTTACATCGTTTAACGACGCTTTTCTATAATCCATTTTCTTATCTCCCTAAAATCATATTAAATCATCTGATATCTGCTACTTATTCAAGAAAAAAATTTGTATTTTTCAAACCAAATGCTTTTTCTACCAACAAAAAGGTTTCTTCCATTGTTCTGCTGTCATCCCTTTTAATTACATGAAATCCGGAATTCAAAAAGTCATCATATATTTCTCTCGAATTAACACATTTTAAGCATTCACGAAAATTCTCCAAAGCAGCCGTAGGATTTTCTTCTTCTAACAGCAACTTATATAAAAACTGTTTTTCTCTGTCTGGACGTTCGAAGAATCTGTTAACAGATATTTCAGGATCTGCAAGCATAATCAAAACATGGTCTTTGTCCGATATTTCCCATAACATTTTGGTTGGAATATTTGTATCAACAAAAACAACTTTGTTTTCTTTAGCCAGCTTTTCAAGAATTTGCAATTCTAAAATCGTGCATTCTTTGGTGACTTCTTTAATCCATGCCTCATATTCATCCGGCGTTCTCCTGATAAATTTTCTCCAATCCTTCAAATCTCTTGTATATGTCAATGCCGGAAATTCACAACTATTTATCTCTTGAAGCATTAAATTGTGATAGTTCTCTTCACATAAATATCCATTGTATTTCTCAGAAAGCATTTTAAGCATCGTTGATTTCCCTGCATACGCAGTTCCATTAATAAAATATACATTATCAAATTTCATATTTACCTCAACTTTCAGTCAAATCCCTCTAAGACATTACATTCTTATATGAAATCGTAATATGCGCAGGTGCAAACAATACTGATGCTAAAACCAACAATACTGATCTACTCATAATTCCACTAAACAAGAAAATCACAGAAGGAATAATCGACAATGCCAATGCCCTAAAAAGGGTATTTTTGCTAAAACAAATAATCCATATCACACAGTAAAGTACAATCAGTACACTATTTACGATAAGATATATCGCAAATGCTTCGTCAGACCACCAACCAAACCATGTACCGGGAATATTTATAACCATAAACCCGAAGCATCCAAATCTTCCTATCTGTTCAACCAGTTCAACAATCGTATTATTCCACTTATTTTCAAAACACTCTTTGCACTTTAACGCATATATAATGTTCGGTATCATGATTATTACCATAAACAGCATACCGAAAATATTTATCCATCCCATCATATTCTCACCGCATAACTTCAAAAATAATTTAAAAGACACCTATCTCTTAATTACATATTTTTGAATATCCTCTTTAAAAGTATCACTGTAAAACTCTTCCACTAGTTCTCCCTTACAATTCTTTATAACATTAGAAGAAGCCGGATTTAATTTATCACACGTCAAAATAACTTCTTTTATGCCAATTGTGTCACATATTTTTAACGCGCTATTCAACATATCTGTTGCATAATGTTTCTTCCTTTCTGTTGGTCTTATGCAATATCCTAAATATGTCAAAGTTTCCTGTCAACAAGCCATTCAACACCAGACTCCGCCTGATCACTCTCCGGATTTCGATTGGTCATTACAATAGCAATTTCCTCTGTAGTACAGTTCATTTTCATCATGCACTGTCCGCATTCTCCCCAGCCTTGTGACATCAATATATCTTTTCCGTTCACAAACACACCAAGACCTGTCCACGAAAAATGTTCCAGTGGATTAGCCATTTCCCGTGCTGTTTTTTCTTGCCAAAAATCACTTTTTCCATTGAACGCTGCAATAAACTCCTTTGCTATCAAACAAAGTTCTGTTGGTGTACACCACAGCCCGGATGCAGCAAGATCGGGAAAAGGCGGAAATCTTCCCGGAATGGGCAAGCCTTCACCATCATAGCCTGTTACCATCATTTTATTGTTTTCAAAATATGCTATATTCTTAGTAGATGCAAAGAAGGTGTTTTTCAACCCTAATTTATCAAAAATCACTTCTTGAGCAACATCTTCGAATGGCTTATGCATAATCTCTTGTAACAATGTAAGCGCTCAATAAGTTGGTGCCTTTCGGCACAGTCATAATCCATGGGATAATAAACTTCATATATTAACGCGAGTTATAGTATTGCGTAGTAATGCGAGGAGGTTAGTCATGGATCAAGTTACTAAAGTTCGTCGACATATAAAACGCGAGGAATGGAAATCCATTATTAGCGAGTGTCGAGCAAGTGGTATGACTGTAAAAGCCTGGTGTAAAGCAAATGGCATTGTCGAACAGACATACTACAGAAATCTAAAAATGCTGCGAGAAGAAATGTTAGCATCTCTTCCGGCTCCGATTGTTAATGATGATTGCACAGAAAAGCCAACTGTATTCAAAAAGCTCGAAGTTACGACTCCGGTTGAGAATACGAAGGCTGCGGTTGTCATTCGCTTAGGTGGTGCTACCGTCGAAGTAAACGAAGGAACCAGTCAGCAAACAATTCAAGCAGTGTTGCTTGCACTGCAAGGCATATGTTAGGCGATATTACCGTTGCTGAAAACATTTATATCGCATGTGGCTATACTGATATGCGTAAATCCATTGATGGTTTAGCCAGTATTGTTCAGCAACAGTTTCATTTAGATCCGTTCTCTAATTCGTTGTTTCTGTTTTGCGGCAGAAATCGCAATAGAATGAAAGCACTTCTCTGGGAAGGAGATGGTTTTATCTTGTTATACAAAAGGTTAGAGAATGGTACATTTAAATGGCCACGTAATGAAGCCGAGTTGAAACCGATTACCTGGCAGCAATTCCGATGGCTTATGGAAGGTCTTCAAATTGAACAAAAGCAATCAATCAGACCTGCCCCAAAGGGTGATTTTTGCTAGTGTGAAATTCGCGTAATCCATTGATTTTACTGGATTTACAGGCGCTTTTGTGGTATAATTATCTTATCA
Source organism: Lachnospiraceae bacterium (assembly GCA_036310845.1). GTDB lineage: Bacteria > Bacillota > Clostridia > Lachnospirales > Lachnospiraceae > COE1. Next base: position 19,279 of record JAXJRB010000030.1, read on the forward strand.
ATTAGTAGAGGAATTATACCAGTTATGAATGAAAAAGATGCCTATATTGAGCACCTTGAAAACACCATAAAGGACTTACAGAATCAGGTAAGCAATCTAACTGAGATGATTCTTTTGCTTCGTAAAGAAAAGTTTGGATCTTCCAGTGAGAAGACCACTACTCAGATAGAAGGACAGTTATCTCTGTTTAATGAGGCAGAGGTCGAAATGAATCCTGGTGCCAAAGAACCATTGGTAGAACGTAAGGGATGTTTTTACAAAAGAAAATCAAAAACATCTCGAGAAGAACTGCTAAAGGATCTTCCTGTGGAAGAATTCCCTTGCAACATTCATCCTGATGATATGTTCTGTGACCAGTGTGGCTCTGCATTAAGAGAGATTGGTTATGTCAAAGTACGTGATGAACTGGAATATATACCAGCTAAGGTAATAGTCATCAGATATATGCAACAAGCATGTGAATGCCCTGCTTGCAAACATACAGGCAGACCTTTTATTCGCAAAGCTGTTACTCCTAAATCAGTATTAAATCATTCTCTTGCATCGCCAAGTTCCGTAGCTCGTGTCATGTATCAGAAGTACGTAAATAGCGTTCCTCTTTACAGACAGGAGAAGGATTGGGAGCAGGTTGGCATTGGATTAAGCCGTGCTACTATGGCCAACTGGATTATCCGTAGTAGCGAGGACCATTTAAAGCCTGTTGTAGACAGACTAAGGAAGGAACTCTTGAGTCGAGATATCATTCATTGTGATGAGACTCCAGTCCAGGTCCTCAAGGAGGATGGTAAGAAGCCACAGACCAAGTCATATATGTGGTTATACCGCTCCGGTAATGATGGGAATCATCCCATCGTACTCTATGATTACCAACCATCAAGGAATGGTGATCATGCAGTCAACTATCTGAAGGACTTTAAAGGATATGTTCATTCAGATGGATACTCTGGATACAATAAACTAACAGGCATAACCAGAGTTGGCTGTTGGGCACATCTGAGACGCAAGTTTGTGGAGGCAATTCCACAAAAGAAAAATCCAGATGGAACACCGACCAGTGCTGAGATGGGTCGTCAGTACTGCGATAAACTCTTTGCTATTGAAGATAGCCTAAAAGACCTTTCAAATGAAGAAAGATTCTGTAAGCGTCTTGAATTGGAAAAACCAGTTCTTGAGGCTTTTTGGTGCTGGCTTGATTCTTTGAATGCTTTGAAAGGATCTGCTTTAGGAAAAGCAGTTACCTATGCAAAGAATCAGAAACCATATATGGAAAACTATCTTCTTGATGGAAGATGTTCTCTATCAAACAATGCAGCTGAGAATGCAATTCGTCCATTTACTGTAGGACGAAAGAATTGGCTTTTTGCCGATACTCCAAAAGGAGCAAGTGCATCTGCAGCAATATATAGCTTAGTTGAGACCGCGAAAGCAAATGGTCTTAACGTGTATGCATATCTTCAACATTTGCTCTTGTACATGCCAAGTGCAGAATGGCAACAGTATCCAGAAGAACTGGATGAGTTGATGCCCTGGTCACTGGAAGTACAAGCACAATGTAAACAGTAACTATTGTTGGGGATGGTATTGTACACCATCCCATATTTTTTATAAGGCGTCATGTTATTGAGCGCTTACGTAACAATAGTTGTAAAACACAATAGCCGGCATCTGAATATTCAAATTCCATTCCCTGTGCTTTTTCTGCTCGTACCGGACGATTATTATAAGACGTTCTGCCTTCAAGAATATCCATCAAACCGACCTCAGAATCACTTCGTCGCAAACCATAGAATGCATCTTCTCCATCCACAATTCCTGCGGTATGAGACATAATCGCTCTGATAGTCGTATCACTTTCGTTCCCATCCATTGTGCGAAGTTTCCACTGTTTTAAATAATTATTAACAGGTACATCAATATCCAGCAAACGCTTTTCATATAATTTCATCACGCACAGCGCAGTGACAAACTTAGATATAGAATATGCCGGAAAAATAGTACTATCAGTTACCAATATGTTGCTTTGCTTATCTGCAACACCATAACATTCTGTTGTCTCTTTTCCTTCTGCATCCCTATAAACACAACTTATTCCCGGAAATCGTTCTATAATTTGTTGTTTCATCTTACGTCCCCCTTTTACGAAGTCAACTTGGATTAACCCTGCACTATTACAAGATTATCTAGAAGGGTTATCTAATACATAATACAGAGAAATGTGTTCCTCACCATTTATGGAAGTTCGAATGTTTTCCTTTACAAATCGAAATCCACTCTTTTCAATAACTCTTCTTGATTGTATATTTGTAACAGAATGACTACACAATAAATAATCATACTTTTCCTTTTCAAAGCAGAATTTAGTCACTCCTTTAACCGCTTCCGGCATTAATCCTTTTCCCCAATATTCTTTACTGAGTACATATCCTATTTCTCTACCTACAAGCTTTTCATACTCTTTACCCAATGAAAGTGTAAGTTCTTCAAGTCCCAATGATCCTATTACTTTGTGATTATCCTTAAGTTCCAAAGCAAATGTCTTTTTTTCTTTGATAAACATATCTAAAATAGTTTTTAATTCCTGAATTGATGCATGCGGATTCCAGCCAGCCATTTGACCAACACCATCAACTTTAGCATACTCATAAAAATCTTCTAAATCCGTTTCCTTCCATGCCCGAATGATTAATCTGTCTGTTTCAAGCACTACACTTGTCAAATCAACATATGCATTCATAATTTTTCGCTCCTTTACAAAATCTAATCATTTCGTCAAATTGGAATTGGTCATCATCTTTCACACACCATTTGAACTATTTTCACGTCACACTCATCGACATATCCAATATCTTCTTGCATATCCCATAATCTTATCTCATTCATTTCATCATTGTCACTGTGTTCAAACGGAAGCAACTCTTCTTGATGACCAACAAATATCGCTTGATATTTTATTTTACCTTTTGCATCCTCAACTTTAAACAAACCTTTAAATTCCAACATCTCATTTTTTTGATGTGTTTCTTCATATAATTCTCGAATTGCTGCTTCTCTTGCAGTTTCTCCTACGTCAATTCCGCCTGCAGGAAATTCCCATTGTTTTCTCCATCCATTATATCCAACAACATACTTATCAGCGATTTTAAGAATTGCATATGCTCCCGTGACATTATTGTATTGTTCAATATCGTCTTCTTCAATATCAATATATTCAATCAACTTCCAACCACTTCTATTTTTTGCCAGCATAACTATCTCCACAATTTCTTATTCATCTCTTCGACCAATTCAAGTTTTTCGACTTCTTAACCATTAGAATATCATAATCTTTTACAACGAGAGCAATATGTACAATCGACTGAATCATTTTTATCCCTCCGTTTTTTCCATTTCTTCCAAGTACTTAAAATTTGTGTGTAACAAGTATCGTATATTTTCTCATTTACTATCTCCCAACTAAGAAATTTCAAATCCTAATTATCACTTATATTCAACAAAACTTTTCTGCTCTAATTCATAATCTACCATAGATTGAACCTCTCCCAGCTGGTCTTTCCAACAATTTTCTCTAACTCTTACTTTTTTAAAGCCAAGTATCTCATATACATGCTGAGCCCTATGATTCTTGAGATTTGTATCCAAAATAATTTTATCGTATCCCATACTAAACAATTCTTTGATAAACATACTCAATATGATACGCCCTAACCCTTTTTCTTGATAATTCGAATTGCATATCTTAATACCGATTTCTACAATGTTGTTCCCTTGGTTATAATAACTCATCTCTCCAATCGGTGTTTTTTCTATTTCAATAATTAATCGTCTTTTCGTATTGTCGCAATCTATTTCAATCTGTTTTTCAATTTCAGTCGCACATGTTCCTAAGCCATTAGGAAAACCTGCATGCCTCATTACACTTCCATCATTCCACCATATTGCAAGTTGCTCACAATCCTTCTTTTCCGCATTTCTGATGCAAATATTTTTATATTCAATTCTCACACTTTTCCCCCATATAACTTCATGCTTATATTACTAAAAGTTTATCTGATTTTAGCCATATAGAATTCATCCAAATATTCTCCTTCAACCAAAACAGACTTTCTTTTAATTCCTTCTATTTCAAAGCCGTTCTTTTCATACAGATGTTTAGCAACCTCATTTTCACAAATTACAGTTAGTTCTAAACGTGTAACCTTTTTTCTTCTGCCCACGTATCCAGTCTTTTGAAAAATTCTGTTCCAATTCCTTTCCCACAATAATTCTTCAATATTCCAACAACAATATATGATGAATGGGCTATGCGGTTCAAACCGCCTTTTTGTGCTGAAATATATCCCACAATTCTATCATCTGATTCTGCAACCAGAAGAAAGTCTTCGCCTTCTACTGAATTTTGTATTAGTGCCTCTACTCTTACAATATCTCTTATTCTTTCTCTTGGTTCATATAACATATACTTCGTTTCATGGTCTGATTGGTTCATCATCTCCCAAAAGCTTACGGCATCCCTTTTAGACAGTTCTCGTCAAATACCAGCATTTCTCGATACACTCAATCCCAGATTGCTTCTTCACCAGTAGCCAATTCACCCCATTTGCTCGCCCAGCTTTCCACAAAACAAGAAGTATACGGGAACTTCTTTTCTTCACGCAGCTTTACAAAGTACGGATGTCTTCCCCATACAAGAGAAATAATTCCAACAGCAACAAACAATGGCCCCAACACAATTGATTGAATGCAATGACCATATTCATGCACTCTGATTTTATCAGCATCTTTAATTTCGTCATTTGGTGTGAAGATAAACAATCCCAGGCTTAAACCGCTACGGGTGTCCCATCTTGTATCTATACAGCCAAGATATGTCTTATGGGGATAGTTATTCAGTTTAAGAAAAAAGAACAAACCAACAAGTGTAGGCAGGATTCCCCATGTGCACTGAAGAATAATAAACAAGATTCTTTTTACATATGTAACTATTTTCATAATAAAGCCATCCTCCGCCAAGTTTATCTAACAGTTCGCTATGTTGAAATTTGTGTGTGACAAGTAAACCTTGCCACACATCAAAATTTTATTTCCTTGCAATTATTAAATAACGATGAATTGTTCCTTCAACACTTCCTTCGTTATCAATCTTTTTCTGCATTTTTAACAGCTGTTCAAAGCATTTATCAACAGAAAACTTTGGAAATTCCCATTCAATAATATGTGCAAACCACACAAATGCTCCCACATCATAAAATTTAATCGGACGATATGCTTCATCTTCTTCAACAATCTGAAATCCAATGTTTTCAAATCCTTTTTTCTGTTCCTTTAGATTTAAGTGTGGGAATGGTTTCTCTGTATTTGGAAGTACCATTTCAACTAAATCTCTATCATTATCTCCGCCAACTTGTTCTGTAATAAATAGTCCACCTTTTTTCAATAAACGATATATTTCTTTTGCATCAAAATCCCCATGTCTATTTATAATTAAATCAAAGCTTTCATCTTGAAATGGAATGTTTGCAGGATTATCACACGCTTTAAAATCGATACCAAGTGGTAATAAAGTTTCCTTACATAATTCCACATTTGGTTGATAGCCTTCTGTTGCAGCTGTTTTATTATATGGGTGATTTAAAGATAATAAGAATTCCCCACCACCGGTATCATAGTCTAAGATATTCATATCTTTATTTATGTACTGATCTATAAGTTGTTTATAATCCCATGGTAAATCCATTTCTTCTTCATATCTTCCATGGATATGTGAAAAATCCCATCCATGAATATGTGCTACTTTTTCTTCATTTTTCCATATTTCTTTTAATTCTGTTATATTCATTTCTAACTGCTTCCTTTCCAAATTATGTTTTATATAGATTCGGTGCAGTTCCTGACAACATAAAATAAAACTTCTTTATTAACCTCGATACAATCTGCTGTCAGTTTTAAAACTGCACCGAGTATTTAATTCGTTTTATCATCTCTAACCTCCGCCAAAATAAAACAATCGCGTGTTATTAATCAAAGTTTTATATAAGAATCTAAGACCTTTAATAGCTCTTTTCCAAGCTTGTCATTAAAGTCCCAACTATCAGAAATTCCTCTTGGATAATAAGGCATAAATTCTCTCATATCTCTTACTTGATTCATCTTATTTAGTTCTATAATAGTCATTTCTAATTGCTCAACACTCATATACCAAGGTAGCTCTTCTGGAGTGTTCACAAATTCCTCTATAATAGCTTTAACATCTTCTATCATTTTACTAAAACTATCCATCTTAGCCTCCCCTGTCATATACTCAACTAACTGTAAAATTTGAATTCGTCTCTCAATCAAACACACCGCTTACTAAAATTTATTTTTCTGGCTCAAACGAACAATGCACATGCATTACTTTCCACATTTCCACGAATCTCTCTAAATACATTGTCATCCTAACATACGGATTCGGACAGCTCTTATATCTTGCAATAAAGCAAAGACAAGCTGCATCTTCTTTTGTAAATATATTAAATTTTTCAATTATCAGTTCTTCGACTTCTCCTGACTCAGTTTGTTTTCCATGTAGAAAAAATTCAGATATTAACATCAAATGCTCGCGAAGGGAATAAGTATCATTGCCTTTGTGATTGTCAAAGTATATAAGCTTATTATGTTCAATATCGTAAAACTCACTTAGTTTATTAATGTCTTTGCTATACCACGCTTGATTATAATCATTTAAATAACGTTCAAAGAGTGCCTTTACATCTTCCATAATATATTCACCTCCACAAATTCCAATTTAGTAAATTATATCGAATATGTGCATCGTTTCCTCTCTCGATCATGGTACCAGTAATATTTTCAAATTTATCAACTAACTCCCATATTTTTCACCCATTATATAATTTTCCTTATACTCTTTCATCTGTCACAATATGCTCTATTCCTAAATGTTCTTTGCTAAGATAATCCTTCATAAAACTGGGAAATGCTTTATATTTATCCAACTCTGCAATCGGAATCCAACGCATTTCTTCTTTTATTCCTTGTTGTGTCGTACTATTGCTATGGAGTTCCTGTGTTCCTCTTGGTTTCATCAGAAAATATAAACAGATTTCATGACAATCCAGTCCCTTTAGAGCTCCGTTATTCTCATTAAAAAAATTTTCATGAATAATTGCCAAATGGTCTATCTCATAGTGTACTCCCGTTTCTTCAAAGACTTCGCGCAGCACAGCATCTTCAGCCATCTCTCCCATATGTACTCCACCGCCAATAGAATACAAATAATCTTCTTTTTCATTGGTAGCAAAAAGAACACAGTTATTCTCAATGATTATCGCAGCAGCACGATATCGAAACCAATTACTCTCCTTTGTAAATCCACAATCATACATTATCTTTTACCTCTTCATTTATTATGCAAACTTTTGTTTATTTTCTATTTCCACGCAATCTTAAAATCTTATTGTCTCTTCCGGAGCTACAAAGGAACTGAATGTTGCTACCGCATTCTTGATATATAATACTTGCGTATTATCATCATTTTCATCATACATGCCTCTAAGATTTTCATATGCATCTAACATAGATTTTTTTGCTTCAATACGGTCATCATTTACCAACTCTCCTGCAACTCTAAGCCAAACGCCATCTTTAAATGCACATATTTCTGCTTTTGGATTTGCCGCAAGCTGCTTTGATACTGGCTTCACCTTTCCTGTCTGAATATAAAGCTTTCCATCAAAAATATTTACTGTTCCAAAAGGACGCACTCTTGGCTGATCACCTTCCACTGTTGCTAGATAATATACACCTGCTTCTTTTAAAAAATTACAAACTCTTTCCATCTTTTGTTCCTCCTTTTTCATTTTCTATACATTTATTCAAAATGGTAATTTCAAGTTTATTTTACTAATTCAATATAATAATCTAAGAGCTCATATATCCAATCATTTAATCTTGAAAATCTAAATCCTAATGCATTTGCTTTTTCAGTATTTATACTATATTCCGGTTCTCCGTTATATGGTGCTTCATCACCTTCTTTATCTATAATTGCTTTTGTTCCTGTTTTTTTCTCAACATAATCAATGATTTCTTTTATGGAAATTGTGCCTCCCGAACTTCCGTTAAGTGCTCCATTGACATCTTTATCAACGAGAAATGCTATAAATTTCCCTGCTTCATCAGAACGAATATATCCCATTTGATAATCCAAATTATCTATATTCATAGGAATTGACTTCATCGTATGTTCAACGTAAAACAACAGTCTTTTTGTATAATCATCTTTTCCGATTGTAAACGGATATCTTACCGCAAGCCATTTCTTATCCTGATATTTCTGCCATAAAGCATATTCCGCTTGTCTTTTTATTCCTTCATACGGAAATGCCATTCTATCACACCATACAAAATCATTTGAATATCCATCAAAATCCGTTTCCAATGTATCCATATGCTTAGGATCATAAACAGATGTACTTGACATATAAATATATTTGTCACAACTTATATTTTCCATTGCATACTTTATATCATTCGAACAATACGCAATTTTATCAATTACCACATCATAATGTTTTTCTTTGAAGGCGTTTTTTATACTTTCTTCATTTGTTCTCTCAATTATAATGCGCTGCACTCTGTCACCAAATGAGTCAGAAGCTTGCCCTCGTGTAGCTATTGTAATGTCATGGCCCATCTTCAAAAGTTCTTCAACCATATGAATTCCAAAAAATCTTGTACCACCAATTACTAAAATGTTCATATTAATATTCATGCCCTTTCCATAACCTGCGAACTTTGGGCCACAGGCACAAATTCGCGTGTGAAAAATTTATTTTTCACACTAATAACCTCTATGCTTTATTGTTGCTTGTGAATTTCTGTTAATATAGCTACTGTAATATCTCTTGCTATCATAGACGCCTTTTCACAGTTTTCTTCAAAATGTCCTACACCACTATGTGTTGCGGTATCTGTAATACTTCTAACAGATAGAAAAGGTATGTTATTTACATGGCATACATGAGCAATACTTGCCGTTTCCATATCGACCGTCAACGGTTCAAATTGTTCATTAATCTTTTGACGCCCTTCATCTGTTATAAACATTTCTCCGGTTACCATTCGTCCCCAAAAAACTTTATCGTTCTGTTCAAGTTTATCTACAGCCGCTTTCGCCGCATTCAACAACCCTTGATCAGCCTTAAAAAACACTGTTTCTAGCCAAGGATGAAATTCTGTTAATATATTAGGAGCAACATCATGATATGCAACTTCTGTAGAAATTACCGTATCAAAAATTTCAAGTTTAGGATCCATTCCTCCTGCTGTACCTGTGTTAATAATACGATTCACATGATATGTATCTATCAATATCTGTGTAGCTATTGCTGCATTCACTTTACATACTCCCGAAAAAAGAACAACAACTTCTACATCACTTATTTTCCCTTCGTAGAATTTTAGCATTGCTTTCTCCGTCATTTTACAATCATGTATCATTGGCAAGAAAGGGGCTACTTCTCTATCGCCTGCACAAATAATACCTACTCGCATATTTTACCTCCTAACACTAATCTCCATACCTCATCTCTTTAACAAAAAGCAATTTTTCAAGAGTTACTCTTGGTCTCCACCAGATTCTTGCCTGATGAAACTCTTCATATTCTGTATACCACTGCCATGAGATATCAAATCCGCCATCCTCTTTCTGCAATTTTCCAATTATATCAAGCTCCGCTTTAATCATTGGCTTTATCTCTTCTGAAACAAATTCCATATACATTCCACTAAAAATATCTGACGGTGCCGTCACATATTCTACTCCGTATTTTTCGATATCAGGACAAATCGTTTTCACTATCCAATCAGATAACAGTTTTCTCAAAACATCAAGATCAATAATATCTGTAATACCATGTTCCTTCAAAAGCTCGTATGACAGCAGGTAACATTTTAACGAATCACCAAGCATTGTATCTGCGACTTTAAGATAAGAAAGTGCATCACGTAATATTTCTTCATACAATGCATCCCTGCTTCCGTAACAAATCATAAAGGTTGCAAGTGAAACGGTTGGATTAAATCCACAAATCCCACTATCGTTTTTCTCCCACCAACTTGCATGCGGATAATCCTTATTACTTTCAATTGCAAAAAGCCACTTTTTTTCATCTTCATCAAAGGAATCATGCGATTCAAGATATCGTACAATACCTTCCATAATATCTTTTGCAGACGAAAAAGCGTTCATTCTATAAAGCCAAATAATTGCATCATTTGTCGCAATCGGATTAGAGTTCGGATTCCAGTTATCAGCCTCTAAGCCATGTCCAAAACCACCATCCTCATTTTGAAACTTTCGTAACTCCATTAACGCTCTGTCTACCGGATGATTATTGTACAGCACATCATAAACTGCCTTTTCAAATGGTCTTGCCGTTTCATTTATAAATTTCTCCGCTGCTTCTCTATGTAACATAGTGACCTCCATAACATTCCGTTTTTCGCACTACCTTTTCAGTACCCAGTCCGAAACTTCGACTCTACCCTTTTCTCCAAAATCAAGTTCAAAATTATCTAAATCATATACCAATAGACCTTCTTCATTCCTTTTCAGTTCTATCAATGGGTATCCTGATTTATCATATAAAGCCGTAGGTGCTGTCTGGTACGGGCTAATTGCATCTACTGTTAATGTATGTGTGACATTTTCCACAGCTCTTGTTCTAATATGCGCCTTTATCAGGTCATATCTTTCTTCATCATCTGTATCTGCAACATCATAAAAGAGAATAATGTTTATATTAGTACGGTCCATATATAATTCTCTAAAAAACTCAGGAAATCTGACTTCAAAGCATATCCGAACGCCTACTTTACATCCATCAATTTCAAAAATCCCGTTTTCACTTCCAACACAAAAGTTATCTCTGTCCCAACCCCACAAAGCCCTTTTATGGTAAAACTGTTTATCCTGATTTGGTTTCAAAATAATTGCACTGTTATAATATTCATTATCTTTCCTGAATATTGTTCCTATAATTACATGTATTTCATTTTCATTAATCAAATCCTGTAATTGGTCGTATACCTTATCCAACTCCTGAAAATCAACAACCGATGAACTCTCTATATCTCGAGGCGGGTATCCCGTTAATGCACATTCCGGAAAAACCAATAGTTTTATACCATCTGCTGAGGCTCTTATAATGGCTTTTTTTATCACTTCATAATTGTGATTAATACTATTTGATACAGCAAATTGATATGCTCCTATTCTCACTATGCTCCGCCCCCTTATTCCATTCTGTTAAACTTTTAAGATTCTTTCTTCTATACAATTCATTTTATTTCCTCTATCCTTTATAAATCATTACTATAAGTTATCTTTCTAAACGAACAAGATATTCTGCTGTATCTTCTTCAAATTTCTTATCTTCCGTGACTCGAAAACCATGTTTCTTATAAAAAGAGATTGCACGCGTATTCTTTTCTAATGCCCATAAATACTTTACATTGCACTCATTAATAGCATAATTCAACAATACTGAACCTATTGATTTTCCCTGAATTGCAGGTTCTACATATATTTTTCTTAACTCTTGATTCTCTATTTGAATAACACCTTTAACTACTCCGTCATCGTACACCCACATACTACTAATAAATTCTTTATATGAATCGATAAGATTAATAACTTGTATTTCATTAAAATAAAAATCATCATCTTTAAATATTGGATAAAAATTTAATCTGTAATTAAAAACCACTATTTCTACAATTCGAGATACATCATTCATGGTCGCTTTTCTAATATTTTTCATTTATTTAACCTCTCATCCATTCCACTCTTCTTGCCATACATTGTCTTGTAATCCGGCTTTCAAAGACATTCTCAAATCCATGGCTGGCTCCATTAACTTCATGTAATTCAATTTCCGTGCCGCATTCCACTAATCGCTTATAAAACGCAACTCCTTCATCATGTAAGCAGTCAAATTCTGCCACTTCCATATATGTTTTAGGAAATGAAGTTAAATCGTTTGCCTCCATTGGTGATGCATATTCTATATGTTCTGCCGGTTGCTCGCCCAAATAGGCATCCCACATCATTTGTGAAAGCTTCGCATCCCAGACAGGGGTATCTGTATATTTCTGCATGGATTCTGTCATCATTCGTCTGTCTGTTGCAGGATAAATAAGCATTACTTTTCTTGGAAGTGATAAACCTCTATCACGAGCCATAAGTGTAACGCCAATAGCCAGATTTCCGCCTGCACTGTCACCACCTATCATGATGTTATTGGAATCAATTTGTAACATTTCTCCATGTTCTAACACCCATTTATATGTAGAAAAACAATCCTCAACCGGAATTGGAAAAGGATTGTCAGGTGCTAAACGGTAATCCACATAAACAACTCTACATGGCGTTTTTGCTACATATTCTTTTACTGTCTGTTGATTGATTGCTGTTGACTTCAACATAAACCCACCACCATGAAAATACACGAGACATGGTAGCTTTGATTCGGTATTTCTCGGTTCAATAACCAAGGTGTTTAATATCACTCCCTCATAACCTGCAATATCATATTCTGATACTATGACATCCTTGTCAGATTCACACTTAAAACGACTTGATATCGCATTCATCATAGGGATTAGTTTTAATTTTGCCGGAATTTTATGTCTTTCCAACGACTTTAATTCCGCATCTAAAGGATATTTCATTTGTCATATTCTCCATATTCACAAGCGATACTTTTCGCCTTTATCTCATCTTTATTAACAACTTATTAGAAGAACCACTTTGTCGGTAAATAGAACAAATATGGGGCCGTAAATACAGCCAAAGATAATGCTACTTTTTTCTTCTGACCGTCATCTAAGTTTGCTTTTCATTTCTGTTTTATTCTTTTCAGCAACAAAACTCATTTTTTCTCTTCCTTTTTTCATTCTTTCTACTAACAGCACATTTTTGTTTACATAATTCTAGCATATTTCTTTTAATTATTCCATCTTTTTCACTCTCTTCACATTCAAAAAGAACCAAATGACACTATAATCATTTGGTTCTTTCTATCTCTTTTAATATCATGATATTTTTCTCAATTTCTTTTATTATGATTTTAAATTCTTCATCCGATTTTCCAGTAGGATCTTCCAATCCCCAATTATCATCAAAAGCTCTACCTATAAAAGGACAACTAACGTTACATCCCATAGAAATTGCCACATCCGGATCCGGAATGTCCGAAATCAATTTAGAATACTGTGTTTGCTCCATATCAATTCCGTATAACTCTTTCATAATACGAACTGCATCTTGATTAATTTGTGGCTTTGTTTCTGTTCCGGCAGAATAAAATTCAAACCAATCTGATGCCAAATGTTTTCCCAATGCCTCTGCAATCTGGCTACGGCACGAATTATGCACACATATAAAAGCTACTTTCTTCTTTTCCTTTTGGTAAAATGGACATCTTTCCTTAAGACATTGTTCATTTTTCTCACTAAAACAACATTTTATTTTATTATTTTCCAATTTAACTTCATAATGTTCATTTATATATTCGATTGCTTTCTGAAAGCTCAAAAGCGCATCTCGCTTGCAACATCTCGGTCCCCCAATTTGTGAAATGCTATGTAATGCCTTCGATGTAAATTTCATATGGTTTCCCCAAGAATCATCTTCACTTAAAGGACCCGTTCCATCAATAACAGAAAGGGCTGCCCCCATAGAGCTTACAGCACCACAAACACTCCACATTCCACAAGTTGCTCCCGGCATTTGTAGTCCCCTTCTCATAAGTTCATTTAAGCTTTCCTGTATGTTTATTTTTCCACCTGCATTATAGAATGCCATCAATAGCGCCGCTCCATCCAGCACATGATGTTCCGGTCCATGTATTCTTAAATTCCATGTGTGCTATATTATGAAAAATTTCTATTGGATTTCTGCTCTTTTCCAACATACATGCTTCTAAAATTTTCTTTGCTCTATCTTCCATCGCGCTAATTACTCTGCCTTCCTTATTCCCTTAAAATCATTTCATACCACTATTTATTGGAACAATTAATTGTCAAAAGAACGTACACTTGCTTCTTCCTTACTGGACTGTTCACTTTCCACCGCACATACCGCACTATCAAAAGTCTCGTATAGTATTGCACTTTTCCATGACTCTACACTAACAAGATCACCCCAGTACATCCCAGAAGATAATGCAAGATTTCCATTTGCATTGTTAACAACAACATCTTCCCATTCAGAAAGTGTATAGTATAACCTATCCGAAATAGCAAAAGAAACTTCAGAAATCAGAAATAACTCATTTTCCGTTTTGTTATTGTAGCAAACAAGCTGAAGTGGCTTAATCTGTAATTTTTCACCATCTTCTAAAATTCTTTCTACATTACCATATTGAATCGTTTCATTTTCAGCAAAAATTCTGTCTAACTGTTTCTCATCCAAAGTCTGCACATCCTTCAGATAACATTCCAAACCCTCTACAGTATAGCGCTTTGTTGATTCACCTAGTCTATACTCATCACATGTAGCTTCTATAACAACAATGTCACCTTCCGTCAAAAAATCATCACTTTTACAGTTGAAACGAACACGTGCCATGTCAATTCCATCAGGTGCATCATTATTTACCTGCATTTTTAGCTCTCCTCTGCCATCTGTTCCTTCAAACGAAACCTCCAGATATGCAAATGGATCATCTAACGCAGGTTTCATCAAATAACTTATTGCCATTCCTGCCAATCCAATCAGAACAAAGATAGTCACAATAATAAATGTTCTTAAATATACACCCTTTTTAGCACGCTTTTGTGCTTCTTCCTCAGCTTTATATTTACCTGCATGGTAGCCATATGACATAGCTTCCTGACGTTTCTTTAAATCTTCCGGTTTTTCTTTCTTTTCAATCATCATTTGATGACCACAATATTCACATATCGCTCGCTCACCATTTGCATCCAAAATCATAGTAGCTGCACAACGTGGACAAGTTAAATCTAGTTTTTTCATTTGAACCCTCTCTCTTTCTTATCATTCGAATGACAAGTATCTCTTTTATCTTTTGTTTACATAATTATACTATGTGATTGTAATTTATTCCATCACTTTTCTTCTGTCCTTGAATCATTATTTGCAACATATCATTTGGTATCGGACATTCCAATACCATCTCCTGCCCTGTCATTGGATGCGAAAATACCAATTTTGCTGAATGAAGCGCTTGTCTAATCATCAGCATATACTCCGGCGCATACAAATCATCACCAATTAACGGATGGCCAATTGCTTTCATGTGAACACGAATTTGATGTGTCCTTCCTGTTTCTAGTTTCAATCGCACATATGCTAACCCATTCTTCCGCTCTAACACCTCATAATGTGTTATTGCCTCCAAACCATCCTCTCTTACCATTCGTTCTATAACAGAGCCCTCTTTTTTTCCAATAGGCATATTAATACACCCTTCATCCGGCAAATCTTCTCCCCATACGATTGCACAATATTCTCTATGAATTTCACGCCCACGCATAGCATCACCCAGCTTTGCTCCACTATACTTATGCTTTGCCATAATCGTAAGTCCTGATGTATTCGTATCTAAGCGATTCATACAACGAAAAATATGTTCCTGCCCCTGCTTTTGATAATAATACACGACCGCATTTGCCAAAGTATTCGTCTCATGATTCACTGTCGGATGAATCGGCATAAATGGAGGCTTATTTACCACCAAAATATCTTCATCTTCATAGACAATATCCAGCGGAATATCTTGTGGTTCAATTCGCACAGATGATATTTCTTCTGTTAAGCAAATTACCAGCTCGTCTTCTGCTTTCAATATGTAATTCACGAATTCCCATTTTCCATTTACTAATATTTTTTCCGGATAACGTTTTAAAGCAAGGATATTTCGTTTGGAATACCCTTGCTGTTTTAAAAAATCACCTATTTTACGCCCTTCATCTGCTTTGTCTATCCTATATCGAATTTCCATTTCCGTACATCTCTCATATTGATATTTTTAATGTGCATTATTATAGCATTCCATACTATGATATGCTAGTATTTTTCTTCAATATCAATACTCGTGAGTAATTACAATGTATCTCCTTTTCCACTTCTAAATCAAAACTTCTAAAATACGAATACAAATCCTTTTTCACAAAATGGTGATATGTCTTAGGTTCAAGCATATGTACTGGAAAAAACAACAGTTTTCTCCATAATACTTTGCTCGGTTCCCATTCTGTAACAAGAATTCGCCCATCACTATGTAAAACACGTATTGCTTCCTTTATCACTCTTCCCGCAAGCGCTTCATCCATTTCATGTAACACAAGCGATAACAAAACCTTATCAAAACATCCTGCATCAAACGGCATAACCGTTGCATCCCCACAAACAAGCTTCACATGGTCACTTAAATGTTCTTTTTCTAATTTGTTATTCGCTACAGTCAGCATCTCTTCTGAAATATCGATTCCTACTATCTTTGCACTAGTTTTTTTCATGGCAATTTGTATTGCATTTGTAGCAGTTCCTGTACATATATCAAGAATTCTGTCATGTCTGTTTATAGAATCTAAAGTTACTTTTCTCGGACTATTCTGATTATCACGAAAATAGATAAAATCCAGCAAATCATAACATTTTGACATCCATTTATAAAACAATACCGAGTTCATAAAAACCTACTTTCTTCTTCCTATGTAGCGTAATGTATGTTTTCTATAATCCTCATATTCTACGCCAAACATCTTATGCATATACTCTTCTTCTTGCAATATCTGCAAATGAAGCATAACAGTTGCCCACACAGACACAATAACCAAAGGAAGGTTAAAAAACATAAGAGAAATAGACGCATACAAAAGATCAAATCCTACAAATGCAGGATTACGGCTCCATCGGTAAATCCCATCCGTAACAAGCGACGTCTTCTCTTCCGGTATTCCTACTCTCCAACTGGTTTTCATGCTAATTGTCGCAGCAGCAAAAAATATAATTGCAAAAATCCCTAACACAATTCCTATCATTCTAAATTCCACAGCCAAAAAACTGTTTACAACAAAAATGCTCACCACGCTTACCACACAACACAATATCGTTGCCACACTCATGATTCGTTCAATCCATAATACTTTTTTAGATTTATTTCCCATACCCATTTGATTTGTTTTAATAGACTGTTTCTTTTGAATCATTATTTTAGCAAAATAGAAAGTATAAAAAATAAGTACTATTAAAATAGCTGTTATCTGGTATATCATAATTTTTCTCCTTTAATACATGAATGGTTGTTCATATGTTTTATTATCTACTCATTTAAACATATGAACAACAATTTGTCAATTCCTTTTATATATTCTATTTTTCTAATCTCTTGTTATATTTTTCACCCATTGATATTTCATATAATGCTTATATACAAAAGGAAGCTTCACAAATTCATCCAAAGTCAGAATAAAAGCAACCACTAACACTGGAGCCTTTATCCAAAAGGCAAATATCATTCCTAACGGCACTACCACACACCATAAGGTAATCAAATCGCAATACATACCAAACTTTGTGTCTCCTCCTGACGGAAATATTCCAGCCATAATTGTCGAATTTAATGAATTACCTATAACATAATACCCTGCCATAAAAAGCATTCCTTTAAGATATTCCATTGTTTTAATCGAAAGACTCATCACATCCAAAACAAAAGGCATCACACACAGAATTACTATTCCTGATGCAATTCCAATCAAAATCGATAATCTTACATACTTTCCACCAAGTCTTTTAGCATCATCAAGTTCTCCTTTACCAAGAAGTCCTCCTATCACTATTCCAACAGCCGAAGAAACACCCCAACAAAAACTTGCAACCATCATTCTTACAGTACTTGCTATAGAATTGGCTGCCACCGCATCACTTCCAAGATGCCCCATAATAACAGAATACATGGTCACGCCACCACCCCATCCAAGCTGATTTACAAGAAGAGGGATCGTATATTTCCAATAATCCTTTACTAATATGACATCATCCTTTTTTATAATATATCGCATACTCGTACTAGGACATTTATATCTTCGAACTGCTACAAGAGCATAGACTACTTCAAAAATTCTTGCACAAACCGTTGCAAGAGCTGCTCCTTCTATACCCATACCCTGAACCGGACCAAAACCAAAAATAAATAATGCATTAAGCCCAATATTAATTACCACAGCTAACGAACCAATCAGTGAACTCAATCCTGCTTTGTCACATACTTTCAGTACACCAAAATAAACCTGCGAAATACCTGTAAGGAGATAAGAGGCAGATACTACTTTCAAATATTTTGCTCCAGCGTTTATCAGTTCAATATCCGAAGTAAAAAAATGCATAACTGCTTCCGGTATAATTAATGTGACAGCTGAAAAAATAATGCCTACAATTAAAGTATATCTAAGTGTAATTGTTATCACCTTTTCTACACTCTTCTTATCCTTTTTTCCCCAATATTGAGCCCCCATAACATTAAAGCCGAATACAAAAGCCCCAAAAAACAGACTGTAAACAAATGCAACCTGCGCCGCCAACGAAACCGCAGACATAGATGTCTGATCTAGCAATCCAAGCATAAAAGCATCCGACGCACTAACAAGAGAAGTCATCAGATACTGAAATGAAATCGGTCCTACAAGTTTAAATAGTTTTGTATAATCATCCTTTTTCTTCATGTTCTATTTCTATCCTTCTTTCCTTAAAATAGAATTCTTTATCATGCTCATTGATTTCTCGCATAACACGGCAAGGATTGCCCACAGCCACAACATTTGCAGTATAACTCACCTGTGTGCATTTTCTCTTTCATTGTACTCATATGAAATCTCCTCACGATTAATTATTAACTCGATTACTTTCTTATCTCTTTTTTATAATACACCTTTCGGTTAGACTTTTATATCAAATAGATTACATTTATATAACAATCCCACTTTTCCTTGAAGTTTTTTCCTTTAAAAAAATCCCGCAAACTTCAATCAATAAAGTTA
This sequence comes from Lachnospiraceae bacterium, assembly GCA_036310845.1. Classification (GTDB taxonomy): domain Bacteria; phylum Bacillota; class Clostridia; order Lachnospirales; family Lachnospiraceae; genus COE1. The sequence goes on from JAXJRB010000030.1 coordinate 38,347, forward strand.
TGCGGAATTTTTCTAATTGCTCAATTCACACCTACAACAGTATATATTATTTCTTTCGTATTGGTCTTGCCTCGATGTACCCACGATATCCCATTGGTGCTAATTGGAATCTCGGTGCAGATTCAGGCGCCCATTCATAACCATAAATCTCTGGATTGAACTTCTGAATATGCTCCCAAACTTCTCCTATCGCTTCCTCAAATTCTTCATCATTATAAGGCTCTCCCTGAAATACCATCATAGTGCATGCCGGAAGTTCAACCAATTCAAATCCTTCCGGTATTGTCTTATTATAATCCATTGGCAGTTCAACACCTTGAACATACTCTGAACCACCTTCTCTCAAGTTTGCCGGAAGCCACATTCCAACAGGTTCATATAATGCTTCTTTTACACTTGTTAATACATTCCATACTTCACAGCCAACTTCTTCACAATACTCAAAATATTCGGTAGCTTTTTCGCCTCTTTTTAACAAACATTTTCTTTCCGGACGTTCTACTACTTGAACAAAAACAGTTTTCATATCATCATTCTCCTTTTTCTCATTCTTATAATGTAATGCTCGATAATTGTTATATACCTTTTCAGGTAAAAACAATTGTATAGGAGGAGATTGTTTATGATAACGAAACGGAGAAATACCAAATTCCTTTGTAAATGCCCTAGTAAATCCTTCTTGGCTATCGAAAACAAAATCCAGTGCGACGTCTAACACCTTCCTGTTTTCATCCCTTAAAACCAATGCTGACTCGGTTAGTCTTCTTAAACGAATATACTCATACGGACTCTTTCCTGTCATCTCTTTAAAGATATTACTAAAATGCCATGGCGAATATCCCGAAACATCTGCCAGTTTCTTTAATGTTATTTCTTCCTGTAAATGTTTCTCAATATATTCCTGGACAAGCTGCACTCTATAAAGGTATTCTGTTTTTTCCATTTCCTCACCTCCATATAACCATCATAGAAAAAATGAGAAAAAAATTCTTGACTATTTTTGTTATGTTATAATCCTATGGTTTCTCCAGGCTTAATGCTATGCAATGTGCCATCATTATCATCTATCCACAGTTCTTTGAGAGTAGGATTATAAACCTTTTTGCCATCTGCACTATAAACAAGGGACTCAAAAGCCGTTACATATTCATAAATCTCCATATTGGTTGCATACCAAATATCATCCTTGTTCGCAAGAGTTTCACAAATAGCTTCCAAACGCTCCCAATTGTTATTGCGTTCAAACTCAAAGCTATGGCCCCACACATAAAACAGCTTAGGTCGCCTTGAAGAAAAATACTCCTTATTTACATCCATTTCTACAAATGCTTTTGCCCATTCCAAAATGTTCGAATTATCATGATGAGCAGTTGGCTTCCAATTAAGCCAGTCTGTTGGTAATTCAAATTGGTCATTATCATAGCCTAACGTTCTTGCATAAACAATATCTAAATCCTTCGCATATCTCCTAACATCTTCGTACGTTGTCTGATTCAAAAAGCAAAGAATCCCGGAATCCGGATATGCCATACCACGCACAATGCGGTCAAACATTCTCTCTAAATCCATTCTTCCATTAAGAATATCCTGAATTCCATCAATTGCACGTACAAGTCCCGGTGCTTTATGCCATTGGCCATGTACCGCAACCTCATGTCCCTTCTCTACTATATTCTTACGAATCTCATCCTCCGTCATGTGGAATCCCATCGTATCATTTAATACACCTGCTGTGTTAATATTGAAAGTCCCCTTCATTCCATATTTATCCAGAACCTGTACCGTTTTCAAATCCTCACGACATCCATCATCGTAACTAAAGGTAACTGCTTTTGTCTTTCCACTTGGAAATCTTAAAAATCTGTACTTCATAATTGCTTCCACCTTTCACTATTTTTATATAGTTTTTCTAAAATCAATTCATAACCATAAAACTATTATACTATATTCCGAACTATCATCTCTAGGCGAATATTTTTATATTGTACTCATTTCTTACTATTTTTCAGGATTAAACTTCCAACCACAATCATCATGATATATCATCTGTTTTGTCATTCCACCATCGATGCATACATTCTCTCCTGTAATAAATCCAGCCATATCTGAGCATAGATATAAAACCATATTAGCAATATCCAGTGGATTCCCTACTCTACCAACTGGCTGCTGAATGGCATCTGCCCCTTCATATTCCTTATATGCCGTATCAATCCATCCTGATGAAATAGAATTTACACGCACTTTTCCTGCAAGACTTACTGCAAGTGCATGTGTCAATGCATGAATGCCACCTTTTGCAGCCGTATAGCTTTCTGTTTGCGGTTGACTCATACGGTCACGGCTTGATGAAATATTTATAATGCTTGCACCTTCTGCAAAATACGGCTTAAACAACTTCGAAAGATAAAAAGCCGCTGTCACACCAACATTCAAAGCATAACAAAACTCCTCATAGGTACAATCAGTAATTCCCTTGCTTAAAGGTGCCGCATTATTAATCAAATAATCTACATGACCATGATCTTCAATCACTTTATTTGCAAAAGCTTCCAAGTCTTGTTTATCTGCAAGATTTCCTTTGAAATATGCATTATCCTGCAAATCAATCATACATACTTTTGCGCCTGCTTTTTCAAATTCTTCGCAAATACATTTTCCGATTCCCTGCGCACCACCCGTTACAACAACTACTTTATCCTTAAAATCAAACATGCTTCTTTTTCCCTCTCGTTAAGTCATAGCTCTCGCCAATCATTCTTTTTATATCCTCTATAGGAATTGTACCATCCAATATAATAGAATTCCAATATGTTTTATTCAGATGATATGCCGGAATAACGGACTCAAATGCATTACGCCAGAAATCTCTCCATTCCACATCACATTTTACATTAACCCAAACATAACCATCTTTATTAAAAATCCACGCAAACACTTTTTTGTTCTGTTTATGGCGCATCACACACCAGTTATCATCATGAAACGGATAATCTTCAAATACATTTTCAAATGTTAGGCAGTAGTCAATTACCTCTCTTCGTTCTCTCATTATTACTCCTCTCAATTTTATGACCAAAACAACAAATCTAACCGCATCCAAAATTCCATGCCTATTTTATTGCAACTATTACCGAAAACTTTTGATTTGAATATACACACTTAATTTTCTCAAATTTACTCATAGAAAGCATCTCTATTTCTTCCTCAACTGAACATTCTTTATCTAACTTTCTTCGTTCTTTCCATAACTCAATATCTTGTTCTGTAAGACCACTATCGGCCAATTGTTTTTCCCAATAAGAATCAAACCATTGATTCATATCATGCTGACCAGCGCAAAACTGATCGTAGTTTACAAATATACCACCATTTGGCAACATATCATAAATTTGTTTAAACAATTTCTGTTTACTCTCATTCTCTAAATGATGAATGGATAACGCCGAAATAATTACGTCAAACTCTCCACTCGGAAGCTCACTAGAGTAATCTAATACACCATAATCTATATTATCTATACCCGCAAATCTCTTTCGCGCAATATTCAACATTTCATCAGCTATATCAACCAATAGATATTCTGCCGAAGTACACTGCTGATACCAAAATAATGACAACAGTCCTGTTCCTGCACCCAAATCTAAAACCCGCCTCGGTTTTTTAATGTTAGAAATAATAAATTTTGTTGTGTTTTCGTAATAATCATTAAAACATGGAATAAACTTTGCTCGATTTATATCATATTCCTTAGCAACCAAATTGAACTGTTCCTTTATATTCATTTTATCACTTACCTCCTTTTCGTGCATACCAGCGCACGTACTTTGTAACTTCCACTATATAACAGCTATTTCCTAATATAGAAGAAAATGGACAAGTTCACATCATCTCCCTAAATCCCTCTTTCTAAAGGGACTTGTTCACTTTACCGCGCGAATTGCATATCACGAAGTGATAATTTTCCTTATGCGATTCTGCGCATCCTCGCGAAGCGTTTTTGCTTTTTAGGAAAGAGCTTTTACACTTTAGTGTGACAAGGTCTTTCCTAGAAAGTGAAAAAGCCAACATTACTGCTGGCTTTCTTACTATCTATTCAGAGCCAAGCTCGAAAACACTTTGTGTTTCCTCGCTATGGCGTATCCGCCAAATAGAATTGTTAAAATGCATTCATGAATGCAAGCATTCTTCATGTATTTCAACAATTCTGCTTGTCTCTGAACAATTATTTATTATTAATATAATTTATAAGACCCTCTGCCTTAATAATCTTCTGCATGAATTCTGGGAATGGCTGTCCCTTGTAGCTTGCCCCAGTTGTTTTGTTGGTAATAATACCAGAATCAAAATCAACTTCAACTTCATCCCCTGCATTGATAGCCTGTGCAGCTTCTGGACATTCCACAATTGGAAGACCAATGTTAATTGCATTTCTATAGAAGATTCTTGCAAATGTTTCTGCGATAACACAGCTTACGCCAGCCGCTTTGATAGCGATTGGAGCATGCTCTCTGGATGAACCGCATCCAAAGTTCTTGTTTGCAACAATGATGTCACCTTTCTTAACATTCTTTACAAAATCCTTGTCAATATCTTCCATACAGTGAGTTGCAAGCTCAGCCGGATCAGAAGAATTCAAATATCTTGCAGGAATAATAACGTCTGTATCTACGTTATCACCATATTTAAAAACACTACCTGTTGCTTTCATAATTCTATCTATTCCTTTCTGAGTTTTATATTATAACTGACATGGGCAGGAAATCTTACCTGTAACAGCACTTGCTGCAGCAACAGCAGGGCTTGCAAGATAGATTTCAGAATCAATATGACCCATTCTTCCTACGAAGTTACGATTTGTTGTAGATACACAGCGCTCTCCTTCTGCAAGGATACCCATATATCCACCAAGACAAGGACCACAGGTAGGTGTGCTGACAACAGCTCCTGCCTCGATAAATGTCTTTAACAAGCCTTCCTCCATTGCCTGCATATAAATAGCCTGTGTTGCAGGAATGATAATACATCTCATACCCTTTGCAACATGTCTGCCCTTTAATACTTCTGCCGCAATTCTAAGGTCATCAATTCTACCGTTTGTACAAGAACCAATTACTACCTGATCAATCACGATATCCTCTGTAATCTCATCAATAGTATGTGTATTCTCCGGTAAATGTGGGAATGCAATTGTTGGTCTTAATGTACTTAAGTCAATGGTGTATTCCTCATCATATACTGCATCTTCATCTGCCTCATATACAGTAAATTGTCTTGTAGAATGTTCCTTCATATAAGCAATTGCCTTATCATCAACAGGGAAAATGCCATTCTTTCCACCTGCTTCAATTGCCATATTGGCAATTGTAAATCTATCATCCATAGAAAGATTTGCAATACCATCTCCTACGAACTCCATAGACTTATATAATGCACCATCAACACCAATCATACCGATAATGTGAAGGATAACATCTTTACCACTAACCCACTTAGGAAGCTTTCCTGTTAAATTGAATTTGATTGCACTTGGAACTTTGAACCAAGCTTTACCTGTTGCCATTCCGGCAGCCATATCAGTACTTCCTACACCAGTAGAGAATGCACCTAATGCACCGTATGTACATGTATGTGAATCTGCACCGATAATAACATCTCCTGCTACAGTAAGTCCTTTTTCCGGAAGCAGCGCATGTTCGATTCCCATCTCACCAACTTCAAAATAATTAGTAATCTCATTTCTTCTTGCAAATTCTCTTACACATTTGCAATGTTCAGCGGACTTAATATCCTTATTAGGTACAAAATGATCAGGTACAAGTGCAATCTTATCCTTATGGAAAACACCATCAACCTTCATCTTTTCCATTTCCTTGATTGCAACAGGGCTTGTAATATCATTTCCAAGAACAAGGTCTAAATCCGCTTCGATTAACTGTCCAGCTTCCACATATTCAAGTCCAGCATGAGCAGCTAAAATCTTTTGCGTCATTGTCATTCCCATGTCATTATTCCTCCTGTTATATAAATTGTTACTGTTCACTTTGTTTCAGTAACTTGAATCTCATCGTAAGGGTGTATGCAAGTCCTTACAAAATAATTGTTGTGTATCTCATGAATTATGTTTATCATACCATGCCTTTCTTCATAAATACAATACATATATTTTATATTTACTATAACGTAGAGTTATGCTATTCTTTACTCATATTAGTACCTATGCCTTTCCTACACCTGCAAACTTTACAGGTGCTTTAGCACCTTGCACAGGCACGATATTCGCAATACGAACTATGGTCTGCATTGATATCGTTTTTGTATTAGGCACTTTTATTTATTAAAACATCACATTTTTATCCCTACACAACACAGGAGGAATCATTATGACACAAAACCTTTCTTCATACTATGTATTTTATATGGTTGCCAAGCTTGGAAATATCTCTGCTGCTTCCAAAGAGCTGTTCATCAGCCAACCTGCTGTTAGTAAATCTATCAACAAACTGGAAAACAATCTGAATACAAAGCTTTTAATCCGTAGCTCGCGTGGTGTTTCTATGACAAAAGAAGGCGAAATTCTTTATGAACGTTTAAAGGAAGCATTCCATGCCATCGAATTAGGCGAAGAACAGTTAAAATATGAGAACAAACATGAGGTAGAACATTTGACTATCGGAGTCAGCACAACTCTCTGCAAATATGTACTCTTGCCTTATCTAAAAGAATTTATTAAAAAAAAGCCACACATCCGTATTTCCATAGCATGTCATCCTACTTATCAGACTCTTGCTGCTTTGGAGGATGGTTCTATTGATATTGGACTTGTTGGCGAACCGGATACTTCTTTTCCTCACATCTTTTCAAGAATTCATTCCATTGAAGATGTTTTTGTTACAACACAAAGTTATTTGGATAATATTACGATACGAACAGGAACTGATTTTCACAGCACAACTGATACGTGTGAGCTTTTTAAGGATGCCACTCTTATGTTAATGGATAAAGAAAATTTATCTCGTCATTACATTGACCAATTTATTTTAGCCAATGGAATACAAGCAGAGAATTTAATTGAAGTATCTACTATGGATTCGCTTATTGAATTTGCAACCATTGGTATTGGTATTGCTTGTGTAATCAAGAATTTTGTAGAGAAAGAGCTTAGAAACGGTACTTTAATCGAAATCCCAATGCCTTTTGAAATCCCAAAGCGTAATATCGGATTTGTTTACCGCAAAAAGCAGTTTAAAAATCCTGCATTGGAAAGCTTCTTAGATTTCTATAAAAATTATTCTGTATAAATAACGCAACAAAACCCCACACTTTTAAGTGCGGGGTTCTTTTAATTAGCTTTGAAATATTTCAAAAGAAGAATTAGTTGTTGATGAACTTATCTTCTTCGTTGTTCCAGCTGTAAAGCTTACGAATTTCTTCACCAACCTGTTCTGAACAATGCTCAGCTGCAAGCTTTCTCATAGCCTTAAAGTGAACCTGACGTCCTGCATCAGACATATCTAATAAGAATTCCTTAGCGAAAGTTCCGTCCTGAATATCTGTAAGAACCTTCTTCATAGCCTTCTTTGTTTCTTCTGTAATAATCTTTGGTCCTGTGATGTAATCACCGTACTCAGCTGTGTTAGAGATAGAATATCTCATTCCAGCGAAACCTGACTGGTAAATTAAGTCAACGATTAACTTCATCTCATGGATACACTCGAAGTAAGCGTTTCTTGGATCATAACCAGCTTCTACTAATGTTTCGAAACCAGCCTGCATTAATGCACAAACACCACCACAAAGAACTGCCTGCTCACCGAATAAGTCAGTTTCTGTCTCTGTTCTGAATGTTGTTTCAAGAACACCAGCTCTTGCTCCACCGATAGCTAATGCATAAGCTAAAGCCTTATCTAAAGCCTTTCCTGTTGCATCCTGCTCAACAGCTACTAAACAAGGAACACCCTTACCAGCCTGATACTCAGAACGTACTGTATGTCCAGGTCCCTTAGGAGCGATCATAGTAACGTCTACATCAGCTGGAGCCTTGATACATCCGAAATGTACGTTGAAACCGTGAGCGAACATTAACATGTTTCCTGCTTCAAGGTTTGGCTCGATATCCTTCTTATACATATCAGCCTGTAATTCATCATTGATAAGAATCATGATGATATCTGCTCTCTTAGCTGCTTCTGCTGCTGTATATACTTCAAATCCCTGCTTCTCAGCCTTTGCCCAAGACTTGCTACCTTCGTAAAGACCGATGATAACGTTACATCCGGATTCCTTTGCGTTTAATGCGTGTGCATGTCCCTGGCTACCATAACCGATAACTGCGATTGTCTTACCCTCTAATAAAGATAAGTTACAATCCTCCTGATAATAAATCTTTGCGTCTGACATTTTTACTTCCTCCTACGAAATGTATATAATAATAATTTTGTGCGAACGAAAATTTTCCTTCACTATTCGTTACTCAAAGCAAACCATATTCTCGGTTCCTCTTCCGAGTCCTGCAATACCGGTTCTTGCAATCTCAAGAATCTCATAATCCTGTAACAATCCGATAAATGCATCAATCTTAGACTGGTTACCTGTTAACTCTACAATCATACTGTCAACATTAACATCAACAACCTTTGCTCTGAAAATATCTGCAACTGCGATAACTCCCTGTCTCTTTTCCGGTGTAGTTTTCACCTTGATTAGACATAGTTCTCTATAAACACTCTTTTCAGGCTTTAATTCATGAATATCTCTTACATCTACCAGCTTAGCAACCTGCTTCTCAATCTGTGCGAGAATTTCTTCGTCACCTGAAGCAACAATTGTAATTCTTGTAATCTGAGGATTGAATGTTGCACCTGCTGTTATACTTTCAATGTTATATCCTCGCCTAGAGAAAAGACCTGTAATACGGCTTAATACTCCGGCATTATTATCAACCAAAAGCTGGAAGACTCTGTTTTGCATAAAAATACACTCCTTTTGCGTAAAATATACGCTGCATACATTGGTTATTGTAGCAACCTTTAAGTAGCTTGTCAAGCAGACACTTTACATAACCTTACTTTTCTGTACATTTTGGAAGCGCAACCGTTCCTGTTCGAGCAATCTCCACAATACTAATAGATTTTAACAAATCCAACATAACATTAATTCTCTCCGGTGCTGCACAAATCTGTATCATCATAAGGTTGCTGGAAACGTCTACGATTTCAGCCTTCATCATATCACAAATTTCCATGATATCTTTTCTGTTTCCACGGTTAAACTTAACTTTTAATAGCATTAATTCGCGACTGATACTATCCTTTTCCTCAAAAGTCTTAACCTTAATAACATCAATTTTTTTATTTAACTGTTTTTCTATCTGCTCTATTGTTCTCTGGTTACCGGAGCTGACAATTGTCATGCAGGATACATCCGGATCTTCTGTCTCACCCACAACCAAACTATCAATATTGAAGCATCTTCTTGAGAACAAACCTGAAACCTTACATAATACACCGGCTCTGTTCTCTACTAAAACGGAATATATTCTCTTCATAAGAACAACCTCCACCTTTCTATTATACAAGATCCAT
>JAXJRB010000031.1:0-13113 GCA_036310845.1 Lachnospiraceae bacterium
CTTATATCCACTTTTAGTTGATTATAAATTATTTTTCGTCTATACTTTGGTGTGAATACTATATGGTATTTACACATCCATTTAGTATGTGCTAAATCATTGGCTTTATTTGCCATAAAATCACCTTTCCTTTCTGCAATAGTGCCTGAACAACTCTATTGTAACGGAAAGGTGATTTTTTTGTATAACACTTTGTCTCCACCCGCATAGCAGGTGGGTTTAGGTTTCGGACATTTCCATTTTTCGGAACGCGAAAAACTCCAATGCCCTCAACAGGCTAAAGCCCATACACAAAAAAACAACCTACTACACTTGTAATTGGTTGTTTTTATTCATTTTCTCTTTATTTTGCATCTATCAGCACATTTTTTCCTTCAAAGGCAAAACCATATTTATAGATTTTCTCTGCCGGAATTCCTTGTGCTATTAAGGCAGCATCATAACATTTTTCTTCAATCTGACTTAATGCCGCTTCTACTGTGTCTTCCAATGCCTTCTCTTTTCTTGCATTGAACACTTTAAATTCTATTATTACCGCCGGATTTTTTGTCTTATCTTTTGGTTCAATCATAACATCATATCTGCCAAAGCCACTCTCACGATTTGAGGTAATGATATAATCAACCTGTAAATCCACGAGCAACCCTAAGATAACACCGTGGTAAAACCGCTCCGGCTGTGCCTTTTGTGAAACTCTCTTCCCCGTATCAAAATAACTGAATATCTCACATGCCATCTGACTCATATACTCATTCATGGCATCCACATCTTTCATCAGCATTGCTTTAATAAAGTCATTATAATCCTCGGCAACAGTTGCAAACCAAGTGTTTACCATACTTTCGAACATTCGACGCACTTCGTAATTCGTTAATGCCACTTCATAATATGCCTTCGCGCCTTGTTCTATTTTCCCCAGTTCATCATAATCGATTACCTTCAAATAACCACTGGCTAGAAGCAGACTCCAGATTGCAGCCTCATTATGATCTAACTGATTATATACAATCTGTTCATCAATCTCACATCGCAGACTTTCACCACGAAGAAGCTGTTCAAAAGACTGCTTAACTCCTCGTCCTCCTTCACGAATCAGCTTTCCGACCAAACTATTGGCACTGGTATTGGCCCAATAGGTTGTTAATTTCTTTTTATCCAGAAAATTTAAAATCGACCATGGATTATAAATGTCTTTATGCTCGCCAAAAATAAAACCATCATACCAATATTTGACTTCTTCCTTATCTGCACCTAACTCAAATATTTCCAATGCATCAAATACTTCCTGTTCGGTAAATCCAAATGCTGTCTCATACTTATTTGAAGTCGTTGTTACTACTTCCAAGTTATTCAAATCTGAAAAGATAGATTCTTTACTAACCCTTGTGATTCCCGTCATTAATCCCCTTGCAAGCGAAGGATTGGTCTTAAAGGTAGCGTTAAACATACTTCTTGTAAAACCGACCAATTCTTCCCAAAATCCATGCACATACGCTTCCTGCATTGGAGTATCATACTCATCAAGCAGAATAATGACCTTCTTGCCATAGTATCGGCACAAATAATCCGACAAATTGTGAATGGCCATCGTTGCATCTGTTTCTTTCATATCCTTTGATATACAATAAAAAAACTCTTTATCTTTACTCGTCAAAACTTCACTATCAAGTAAGAACTCATATTTACTATACAGATTAACTAAAATCTGGTTTATTCTTTCCTTGGTCGCTTCAAAGCTACTTTCTTTCACATTTGCAAAGGACAGATTGATGACAGGATACGTACCCTGCAATTCTCTATATTTTACATCATTCCAAATGGAAAGTCCCTCAAATAGTTCGCCTCTGCCAGTGTACTGGTTAGAAAAGAAACAGTTTATCATACTCACATTCAAAGTCTTACCAAAACGTCTTGGTCGAGCAATCAATGTTACACTATCGCCACTCTCCCACCATTCCCTGATAAAATCTGTTTTATCAATATAATAATAATTTCCATTCCGTAATTCTTCAAAATCCTGTATTCCAATCGCCACTGTTTTTTGCATATCTCTAACCATGCCTTTCCACTATTCTGAAGCATTATGCCATAATAGCTATACAACTGCTTATAGTATACGAAAATTTTATAAAAATAGCAAATCTTCCTTATCCTTTGTACTATTTCTCTATATTATGAACCCAAATGCAATTTCATCCAATTCACTATTGCATTTTTATACATATGCGTATATGATAAAAAACGTAATTTATAACTAAACACAATGCAGAGTAGACTGCGGAGCGTTAAGTGCCAGGTGAACAGGGAGTTGTCACCCGGACGAAAAGATTTAATCTTGCGGTTCCATGGTCGCATCCCGCTGCTACATCCTAGATCGAACCTCCGATGTAGTAAAAGGAATATACTGCAAAGGAGGTAATTTTATGTCTAATTTAAAAAATGTAAAAACATTAACTCTATCGGGCATGTTCATCGCCCTATCCGTTGTATGTGGATTCTTGAATCTGCCCATTACCCAGTTTATTGAGATTCGTTTTGGTTCTCTTATGCTTGCTGTTTCCGGCATGCTCTTAGGCCCTGCAATCTCTGCTGTGATTGGTGCACTTTCCGATATTATCGCTTTCATGGTAAAGCCAACCGGCCCGTTTTTCCCTGGCTTTACGATTAGTGCTGCTGTTTCCGGTATTATTTTTGGTTTCATGCTGCACAAAAAAGAACTAACCATTTGGCGCATTTTTCTTGCTGAATGTATTCATACCTTTGTTGTTGGTTTTATCCTTAACAGCCTTTGGCTTTCTATTCTCTACAACAACGCCTTTATTGCAGTGGTAAGTTCTCGTGCCGTAAAAGAACTTATTATGCTTCCTATTAATACTATTTTACTTACCATGATTATCAAATCAACCAGCAAAGCGATAAATAGAAAGGTGATTGCCTCATGACATACCAGGAATTTTTAAACTATCTTGCACAGGTACCATCCTTTTCCCCACAACAAGTAGAAGTGGGGAAGGATCCTTTTAACCTTAATCAAATTTCCACGCTTCTTTCGTTTCTTGGAAATCCGCATGAAAAGCTAAAATATATTCACATTGCTGGGACAAACGGAAAAGGTTCTACATCCGCTTTCCTCAATCAGATACTTATTGAAAGCGATTATAAGGTTGGTATCTTTACCTCGCCTTTTGTGGAACGTTTTACTGAGCAAATTCGCATTAACAATGAGGAAATTTCACAAGAGGCACTTGCTCGAGTAGCTACAAAAGTGTGTGAAATGGTAGAACAAATGAAATACAAAGGAATGTCACTTCCTTCTGAGTTCGAAATCATTTGTTCCATTGCCTTTCTTTATTTTTCAGAAGAATGTTGTGATATGGTTATCTTAGAAACCGGACTTGGTGGCAGACTTGATGCAACAAATGTAATCCCTGCCCCTTTGCTTGCCATCATTACTTCTATCAGTCTTGATCATACTCAGATACTCGGCAATACTTTAGAACAGATTGCTACTGAAAAAGCAGGCATTATCAAACATGGATGTGATGTTCTTCTCTATCCTCAGTGTCCTGATGTAGAACAAGTCTTTCATATTACTTGTTCCGAGCAAAATGCTTCCCTGCATAAAGCATTTCTGCCAAAGGAAGCTACCACCTATGATTTATCAGGACAGACTTTTGATTTGCATTCCGATACTGGTTCTTGGAAGTTCGAGCATCTTCGTATTCCTCTATTGGGGCATTATCAGATTAACAATGCCGCCATGGCGGTCAATGCAGCGATGCTTCTACGTGGAAAAGGATATACTATATCCGATGAGCATATACACGCTGGCTTAGGACATACAAAATGGATTGGTCGCTTTGAACTTATGAGAAAAGAACCTGCCGTAATTATCGACGGCAGTCACAATGAAGATGGCGTTAGGATGCTATGCGAAAGTCTTCATCGATATTTCCCTAAGAAAAGAATCATCTTTATTACCGGTGTTTTAGCAGATAAAGCATATGATAAAATGATGTTATCTATCATTCCGCTTGCAAAAAAGTTTTTAACCATCACGCCACTATCTCCTAGAGCCCTAAGCTCCGATTCACTTGCTTTGTTTCTAAACTCCCATAACGCAAGTGCCGAGCCTTTCGACTCCATTCAAGATGCGATACAAGCAGGCTTGAAGGAAGCTTCGCAGGATGATGTTATATGTATCTTTGGTTCTTTGTATTTTCTTGGTGAAGTTCGACACTTACTATTATCAAAGGAATAGCCAATAGAGAGAAAAGCAAGACATACGTATAACAATGTCTTGCTTTTCTCTCTATTTTTGCTGTTACATATCTCTAATAAAATGTATCACAGGCATCTACTATTTCAATGCTTCTTTCAATACCTCTAGATTACTTTCCATAACAGAAAGATATGTCTTTCCGTTTTCTACATCACTTGACGTTGTAGCCTGCATAGAATCCATAGTCAATATCTGCTGATCTTTCGAAGTCGTGTTCTGAACAATCGTCTCTGCAATCTTATGTTCTGTCCCCTCAATTGTCATAACTGCATGTAGACCAAGTTCATCCACTTTTTTTGCTAAAAAGATAATTGTCTCAAAGCTAGCTTCTGTTTCTGCAGAACAGCCAGCAAAAGCCGCATAATAATCCAAGTTATAATCATCCACCAAATATCGAAACGGAAAACGATCTCCAAATAAAAGTGTTTTTACGGATGCATCCTCAACAGCAGCTTCATACTCTGAATTAAGCTTGTTCAACTTCTCACAGTAACTCTCTGTATTCTCTGTATATATTTCTGCATTTGCCGGGTCAAGTGCTCCAAGTTTTTCATTGATATCTCTACAAATAACCTCTGCATTATGAAGTGATAACCAAACATGTTCATCCGATTCGTGTTCGTGACTATGATTATGTCCAGTCAGGCCTTCCAAAATCTCCTCGTCTGTAAGTCCACTTCTCATAAAATATGGGTTTGTTGATGCACTTAACAAAGCCTCAAAGCTTTCATCTCCGAAATAAATGTGAAAATGTTCAACCTCTGCCGGTTCATGACCATGATCATTAAACTGCACATATTTTGGTGCATCTGCGCTCTCCGTTTCAAACTGATAGCGAACATTTCCAATGCTACCATCCTCTGCGTATTTAATACTATATCCTGCATAGGTATATTCTGCTGAAGCGGTTGTACCATCCGAATACGTAAACGTAATTGCATTATCTTCTATCTTAATCTCTTTTGCATCACAAGCCCATACATTCTTGTATTTTTCATACATTGTCTCTTTTGTTGTAGATGCATCTTCATCATTTTCTGCTTTGTATTCACAGAATTGTTCAAGTCTTCCTTCCAAAAGCAAAGGATGCATAGACTGCCACTCACCACTAAACTCTGCAAGCGTTCTATCCTTAATATCTTCCTTCGTTATCTCCTCATCATGGTGTTCATCATGTTCATGCTCCATACCTTCCACAATTTCTTCTTCTTTGACTTCATTTCCAAGAACATCCATAAGATCAACGACCATCATGTTCTCATTCTCAGCTTGTGCAAGAGCATCTTCTACCCATTCATCCGATTCTCCACCGACATAAACAAACATATCACAATTAGATATTTTTATCATATCTTCGGTTGTAGGCTGATAACTATGCAAATCAACACCATTATCAAGCAACATGGTTACTTCTACACCAGCTGGATTGCCTCCAAGAATATTTCTTACCCAATCATACTCTGGAAACGTAGTTGTAACAATTTTAACCTGTTCCGTTGCTTGTTCTACCGTTTGCTTTAATACCTGTTCATCTGTTACATCCGTTGTTTTTCCTTCCGAACCACATGCAGTGAGCGTTCCCATTAAAAATACAGTTGCTGCAAAAAAGGAAATAAATTTTTTCATACTAATAGACCTCCGTACTAAGTTAAACTATCTATAAACAACTACAAAGGACTATTTCAATTATTCATTCGTTCCTTTCTTGATATCGGAGTATTGTATATAAAATCACGTATATCGTGAAATTCTAAAACACACAATGACAAAAGCATTGCAACAACAACTATTTGCACAGGCATTGTATTACTTATCTGATTCATTATATTCTCACACTGTTGGATAGAGATACAAACGTGACACTTCGCACCTACACAATCATGCTCTGACTCAGATGATATATAGAAAGTAGAAAACAGTACAAGTACAAGCAACATAACCAGCAATATGCCAGCTGTAATTCTTTTGTTTTTTGAAATACATCCATAACGCATATCCGTTTTCTCCTTCCTAAAACCACATGTTCAACTCACATACAATCCTCACACAATCCATAAAACACCGTTCTCCTAGGATTCACCTTAAAACGATGCTCCGCGTACAAATGTCCCTGAATTTCTTCCAGTTCATCACATTTAAGATGAAGTAATTTCCCACACTTTTCACATTTGCAGTGATAGCAAATCCCTTCGTTATGATGACTATCCAAACCAACATATTCAAAACAAGCAGGGCTGTTGCCATCAATAATATATTTATGAATTATTCCCTCATCAACCAGCTTCTCTAATTGACGATACACGGTTGCCTGACCAATCTGTACCCCTTGCTTTTTAAAATATTCGCATGCATCACCAGCCGTAATATGAACTCCGGGTACTGTTTCAAGATATGTAATCAGCAACTCTCTCTGCTTTGTCTTATATTTTGACTGTAAACTCATATCTATCCCTCTCGTTTCTATTTAAGAACACTGGAAATTATATGCCCGTTTTTTTCTTATGTCAAGTGATTTGAGAATTGTTCTCATTTTTATTATTCACTTTGTCGCGCGAATCGCATATCACGAAGTGCTAATTTCCTATTATTATAAAAAGAGTTGCTCGAAAGCAACTCTTTTTATAATACATTTTCCCTCTATTAACGTGTCTTCTTAGACAATATATTCCAATATCCATACATAACACCTGCGGTACATGCAACGCCGATTAACTCAACTAGCAGGGTCTGCAGGAATTCCTGAATAAGACATAACATTTTTCTTCTCCTCCTTGTTCATAACCTCTTTAGATGAACCTCCCTTATTCATATTCAAATAATATAGAGGTGCTCCTGTAAATATTACTCCACCTAATATATTTCCAATTGTTACAGGGACTAAATTAGTGAGAACATAATTCAAACCATTTAATTGGCTTAACTGCTGTGCGGTATATCCATACGCAGTCATTGCTAATTCTACATACTCTGGTTGATTCATTGCCAGCATTCCTGCTGTTATATAGTACATATTTGCAACGCAATGCTCAAATCCTGATGTTACAAATAACATAATCATAAAGAAGATTGCTAATAATTTTCCTGCAGCATCTTTCGCGCACATTGCCATCAACACGGCACCACATACCAGAATATTACATAATATTCCTGATACAATTCCTTGCGTAAAAGTAATTCCTACTTTTCCCATTGCCACTTTTATGGTATAAGCCCCAAGCATTCCTCCTGAATAATTCCACTGACCGCTCATGGAAACGAACCATGCCAACAAGGTTGCGCCCACAAAATTGCCACCATAAACAAGTACTAATACTCTTATGATACTTGTGAGCTTCTGCTTTCTATCAAAGCCACTCATTGCTACAAGACAGTCTCCTGTAAATAACTCTGCGCCTAACAGCATAACCATCATTAATCCCATCGGGAATACTACTGATGCTGCCAATCTTGCCAATCCTACATCAGGAACCGTATGTGCTGCAACACTACTTCCTGCTGCTCCCAGCGCAATCATCGCACCTGCTAAAACAGCCTTACCAAGCATGCGTCCTGTAGACATCTTTACTTTCCCTTGACATCCCTCTATATATTTCTCTAATACTTCTTTTATTGATATAATACTTCCCATTTCTTTCTCCTTCCTCTTTACCACATGACATATTATCAGACCCTTCGCTATAATGGAAATATAAAAAAAGGAAATTACTATATCATACTCTATATGACGCAATAATCTCCTTTTTGCATTATAACCATTTGCATAGCCTCTACACAGCTATATACATTTTACGGAAGCCACTTCTATTTTTGATTCATATATTTTCTTTTGGAACAGCATATCGTATTCTCCCAGCTTATAATCCTTCCGATAAACCAAAACATCCCTATATCTATTACTCTTAGCCTTACATCGCCTTTGAACCAAACCATTTTTTCCCAAATAAGAACCAGGAATTGGTGATACCCACATATATGTAGTTGGCACATTTGCAAGAAGATCAAACTGACTTCCTCTCTCATAAACATAAATCGTTTTTAGTGACTGCATTTCCTTCGAATCACCAGTTTTTAATGTGTGAGGAATCTCTATGTCACCATGCGTTATTTTGGTATACTTCTGCAAATCTTCCACCTCTATTACTTCTTTCGTCGCCAAAGGGTGTTCTTTCGACATAACGAGCACATATTCAAATTCCCACAATATCTCATATTCCAACTTATTATTCTTTAATCGGTTTTTAAATGCAGCTTCCTCTGACAGCTGATAACGAATAATTCCCATATTATACCCTCTGTCTGATACATTTACTATCGTTTTTAATGCATTTGTCTCATTTATGGTTATATCCATCCCATTTTTCATCTGCATATCTGCAACAAATGCAGTAACGCCATTGGCTATATAACTTCCTCTCGGTATGGAAATTTTAAACTGTTTACTTGGCATATCAGCTCTTTCTGAAAGCTTCTCTATTTCTTCCATTTGTTCCATCATCTTTTGCGCATGATAAAGAAATTCAGCTCCCTTTTCTGTTACTGTAACACCATTCGAATTTCTATAAAATATCTGATAATTCAATTCCTCTTCCAAATCCTTAATTGCTTTGCTAAGATTTGGCTGTGCCATAAACAAATTCTGTGCTGCCTGAGATATCGACCCACATCGTTCTACTTCAAGAACATACTTTAAATATATTGTATTCATATACTCTCCATCACTATACTAAATTGCCATATATCTATCTATATAGCAGTTATTGTATCACATTTTACCGAAAAGTGTTATATATACTTTTATCTATATGTATATAGCTTATCATATATCAATCGCCTGTTTTTTTACCTTATCCCTCTTTCAATTTTTGCAAAATTTTATCATAATTCTCTGGTTTATGCGGAAATGTACACTCTGTGCACGCCTTTACCTTCTTCCCCCTTATCTCCACATACTGTGGATTACCAAGACACTGCTCCATTCGATACATAGGGCAATAACAAAACAGACAGTTAAAATCCTCCACCCCCTTATGACAAGGAAAATACTGACATTCTCTATTTTCAAAAAAACGATAGGAATTCTCCATACTGATTACCTCTTCTCTGTTTTTTTCTTATATGCTACCACTTCTTCAACAAAATGTCTTGCAAATGTAGGATTGGACGGATAATACAAATGAGGAAATCCCCACCAGAATTTTTTTCCCGCCATGATACAAGGATATTGCTTCCCTGTGACCGGTTTTGTTGCCATACATGCTTCACCATTATTTGTACTATCATAATAGTGGAACTCATGTGCCCGAATTTTATTTCCCTTAGTCATGAAATACCCTTGCTTATCCTCAAGTTCTATATAACCGAACCTCACTAACTTGCCGTTATTATAACAAGTTGCCGGAATCACCCCTGCCATAGGCATTTTCATACCCACCTCATCCGTGATACTCCCATGCAAGTACATGAAACCTCCACATTCTGCAACAGAAGGCATCCCTTTTTCTATTGCCTGTCGAATACTTACAAGCATGGATTGATTCCTACTTAATGCCTCAGCCACCAGTTCCGGATACCCGCCTCCAAGCAATAATCCGTGACAATCTTTGGGAAGCTCACAATCGTGCAAGGGAGAAAAGAATACAAGCTCTGCTCCTAGCTGTTCCAGCATAGACAAATTCTCTGCATAGTAAAAACAAAAGGCTTCATCTCTTGCTACTGCAATCAAAGGCTTTTCCTTTGTCACAGGTACAAGTTGCAAATCTGTTTCCTTCTCTAATTCCTTTGCTGTCTTTGCGATTGTCAACACTTGATCCATATCAACGGTAATTTCCAATTTTTCTGCTACTGTTTTTACTTGTTCCTTTAGCCCTTCTATCTCATGGGGAAGTCTTAAGCCAAGGTGTCTGCTTTCTATATGCAGACCTTTTTCCTCTGGGAAATATCCAAGTACCGTAATTCCAAGCTCTTCTTCTATTATCGGTTTTAAAATCTCATAATACGACTTTGACATACGATTCATTATTATCCCTTTTATCAAATGCATAGTATCATATTGTAAAAAACCGGCAATTAGAGAAATAACAGAACGCCCCATTCCTTTCACATCCACCACAAGAACAATTGGTGTTGCCGTTACCGTTGCAAGGTGATAGGCAGACCCTTCTTCCCGAATACCGCCTAAACCATCATAAAGTCCCATAACCCCTTCCATGACAACGATGTCATTTTCTTTTCTGTCTTTTAATAACAAGGCTCTTGTCATATGTTCATTCGTAAAAAAAGTATCCAAATTTTTCGCTGGAACACCGATTACCTTTTGATGAAACATCGGGTCTATATAATCCGGTCCACATTTGCAAGCATAGACCTGTTCATCTCTCTCCTTCAATACCTGCAACAGTGCACACGTTATCATCGTTTTACCGCTTCCACTCTTTGGTGCGGCTATCATAAGTCTTGGGAGCTTCATAATATTTCCTATATCCTCTCTATCCCGTTCTCTAAAAAGCTTTGCATTTTACGGTTACTATTCCCTTCCTTCATAAAAGTGAAGGAACATATCCATACTGGATTCTGCGCCTGCATCAGGTGATAATCCCCTATCTTTTTTGCCTTATTTACCTGCAACTGGACAATATCCAAATCCTCTATTTTATCTTTATATACTTCTATTATTTCTCTCATTTCGCAAATGGTTTCCATACTAATTGCATTGATCACCACCCGAAGCTTTGGATTTTTTTGATATAACAACATCATAATTTCTTTCATGTTACCGCCACTTCCTCCAATAAAAGCATGAGTCGGTGTCGGAAGCTTTTCCAACCCTTCCGGTGCAAATGCCTGAATCACAGCTACATTTCTTGTTCCAAATCTCTTGCAATTACTCTCAATAAGAGAAAACGCCTCTTCCTTTCGCTCTATCGCAAATACTCTTACACTTTCCGAAAGGCCTGCTACCTCAACAGCAATGGAACCTGTTCCACTTCCAATATCATATAATACAGCGTCTTCTTGCAATCTTAGCTTACAGATACTTACTTCTCTGACTTCTTCCTTGGTCATCGGAATCTTATCACGAATAAAATCCTCATCCGTTTTTCCATGCGTCAACTGCTTAGGTTGTACAGTCGGATTCTGAATCAGACAAATATACAATCCTTCCTTGTTAAGCTTGCAACACGCTTCCACAGACAACTCAAGAAGCTCATGTTCCGGATAGGATAATTGATACCCTGCGATTATCACACATTTTTCCAATCCATTCTCTAAGAAAAGCCGTCCCAATGCCTGTATATCCTTTACGCCGGATGTCAACAAAAAGGTCTTTGTATTCTGCTTCACCGTCACCAAAATTTCCTGTTCCCATTCCCGCTTTCCATGAATGCTTCTAATTGCCGCATCATGATAGCTTACCCCAATGCTAGATGCCAGATAGGAAATCGAAGAAATTCCCGGTAAAATATGAAGTGAGGCTGATAAGTTTCCTTGCTCAACCTCCTGTTTCAGACTTTGATACAACTTCTCACAGCCACTATAAAACCCACTATCCCCTGAAAAGAGAATAACAACCTTTTTCCCTGTTTCCGTCATTTTATCCTGCTGTTCTCTCAAGTAAGGAACGATTTGGGACGCGAGATAATAAGGTCTCTTTTCCAACTTCGGTTCATACTTAGAAATCATTCGCTCCGCACCTAATATGATATCTGCCTGCGCAATTTCCTGTTCAGCTTCTTTTGTAAGATTTCCCTTTGCTCCCATGCCGGTTCCTGCAAGGATAATCTCAAATATTTCTTTATTCTTTTTTTCATTGATTTTTGTGTAAAGCTTATTCATTACACTACAGATTTCTACAAAAGACAGCCCATCTTTCTTGGTTGTATTACTTATCACAAATACCGGAATATCTAGATTTTTTGCAGCTTGTATCTTCTCTGAAAAACCGCCATTGATACCACTTTCCTTCGTTACTATACAAGTAATGTTATATTGTCTAAAAATTGCTTCATTCAGCTCTGCTGAAAATGGTCCTTGCAATGCAAGAATCTGTTTTCCGCTTATTCCCTTTTCTTCGCACAATCGAATACTTTCCATACTCGGCAGTACCCGAATATATAGTCTGCTTCTTAGTATTTCTTTTGATGTATAAACTATTAATTCCTTACTTCCGGTCGTTAAAAGAATATTTCCGTTTACCGCTTCCAATGCAAGCGCACATTCTTCATGACTATCAAAATAATAGAGTTTTTCATAGGTTTGGTTTTCTGCCATTTTCCTCTGTAATCGGTAATACGGAATTGGTAATCCCTCTAGGGCAGCTTTGATATTCTGTGTAATAACTTCCGCATAAGGATGCGTTGCGTCCACTACTGCCGCATAGTCTTTTTCTTTTATAAAAGTGCGGATTTCCTGCTCCTGCATTCTTCCCTGATGTACCTTTACCAGCGAATGCTCCTTCAGCACCTGCTCTCCATACTCTGTCGCTACGCATATTGTGTGTGCAATACCAGCTTCTGCTAAATACTCTGACAGCCTTCTTCCCTCTGTTGTTCCTCCAAAAATCAGTACTTCCTTCATTTTAGGTGATATCCTCTTTTCGTAATTAGTTTTCCATTCAAGATTTCAGATTCAGAATTCCCAATAAAAACAGTTGTAAACATATTTACCTTAGCGTTTCGCAATTCCTGTAACGTACACGTTACTGCTTTCGTTCCTTCACGACCTATATTTTCTACATAGCCACAGGCACGTTCTCCCTCGATATGACGTAGCAGAATATTGCACGCCTTTTCTAGATAATCATATCGTTTATGGCTTGACGGATTATATATTGC
>JAXJRB010000032.1:0-2845 GCA_036310845.1 Lachnospiraceae bacterium
ACATTCTGATTATATGTAATCTCTGTGGGTTTTTGAAATATATCTATATCATCTAACGCAACCTCTGTTAGTAGCTCTTCCTCTGTAGTAATTTCTTCCGATAATTCCTCCAAAGTTTCCGTTTCTACTTCATCTGTTGTTTCCTCTATCGTTTCAGTTTCTGTTTCCTCTTCTTCATCTGGTACAGTCTCTCCCATAACATTTTCTACAGTATTACTTTCCAACTCTTCTGTTGCGTTTTCTGTCACTGTTGTTTTCTCTTCCGCAGATGTCATTTCTCCCGTCACATTTTCCTGTGTTTCATTTCCCACTTCCTCCTTTTCACATTCTGCCTCATTCTTCTCAATTTCATCCCCTTGTTCTATCGTTTCTATTTCAAGATTTACTGACTCACTTTCCAATAATACTTCTTCTTGCGAAGCAGACACTTCTACACCCATTTCTTCCATATTCTCTGCAAAAGCAGTCATGGAATTCATCCCCATAACACCCGCAAGCAAAATTGCCATTGCCGATTTTACATATTTCTTTTTCATTTACATGCTCCTTATTCATTTTGGGTAATTATTCAGCACCATCACAATTACAATACAAAAATCCATCTTTATTTACTTCTCTATAGAACTTTGGCTTGTTAATTTTCATTTTGTGGCATCCACAATAAATGTATTTGCCTACTGAACAGTTACCATTCTATCAATAGCATGTAAAATCTAGTGTTCACTTAACATGAAATAAATGCAAATTATAAGTAAAGGGTCTGGAAAAAATGATTTCTCACCTTTTCACAGACCCCAACGTCTTTTTAACATCTTATTTTACAGTTCAAATCTTTGCACTTGCTCATTAAGTACCACTGCCTGTGCAGCAAGTTCTTCACTAGTTGCCGAAGTTTCTTCAGCAACTGCTGAATTATCTTGAATACTCTGCGATATCTCTTCAACTCCTACACGAATTTGATTCATACTTTGAAGTTGAATTTCTGCTGTTTGTGCACTATTCTGAATCATTTCATTTACAATTTCAACCCTATCCGTTGCCTGTTTTAAAGCCTCAACAACATCGTTTACTATTGTATTACCTCTTTCCACTTCATCCGTAGACACTTTTATCAGATTGCGCGTTGTATTCACAGCATTCGCACTTTCATTCGCCAGACTTCCTATTTCTCCCGCTACTACAGCAAAGCCCTTTCCTGCTTCTCCTGCACGCGCTGCTTCTATAGATGCATTCAGCGACAAAAGATTCGTCTGCTCTGCTATATCTTCAATTGTTTTGATAATACCTACTACTTTATTAGAAGATTCCTTAATTTTATCCATTGCATCTCGCATAGTAGCCATCTGTTGTCTACTTGCTTCCATCATATCAGCAACCTCTTTTGTATAAGTTGCCGACTTGTTAGAATCGTCACGATTATCCTTTACCTGTTCTACAACAGTAGTCGTTGTTGCTAAAAGCTCCTGCACTGCTGCAGCCTGCATTTCTGCTCCCTCTGCTATTCCCTGTGCTGCTTTTGCAAGTTCATCACTTCCTGCCGATACATGCCCTGAGCTTTCTGCAATATTCGTCATCACCTCACGCATAGAATCCGAAATATGTATCAATGCTTCTTTCACTTTTTGGAACTCTCCTGCATATTCATATTTCAAATAAATTGCAAATTTTCCTTCTGCCATATGCGCCAACACTTCAGCTATTTCATCAATATAGTTGATATATTCTTTTAATCTTGCTACCGTCTTTCCAATAGAACGTCCCAAATCTCCTACTTCATCACCAGTTTGAACATTCAATGTTACATTCAAATTCCCATCAGCCAGCTGCATCGCCGCATCATTCAATTCTATCAATGGCTCAATAATTTTGGCTGAAACTTTACTCATTACAACAATAATAAAAGTAAAACCACCTACAAACACCAACACCAATACAACAACCGCAGAAACCAAAGAAGAATAATACTGTCCTGACGGAATGCAACTAAGAGTTACTAACCCACTATCTCCTACCGGAGACACATAACCCCAATTTTCTTCTCCGTTTGCTTCATATCTCATTAATTCCGTACGCTGTTCCTCGACAGCCGTTACTACATTACTTGTAATATCCATATCCTGGATCAGAGTATCTATCAAAGATTCATTTTGATGGTACAGAATTTTTCCACTTTGCGACAGCAATATCGTAAAGCCCTCTTTTCCGATTGTATATCCAGCCATCAATCCCTTTATCTCACCAATGGAAATATCCACACCCGAAATTCCTATAATCTGACCACCATCAAAAATAGGAGTAGCCACACTCACAACCATTTCACCAGTACTTACATCCAGATAAGGTTCTGTTAATATTGTTTTTTCCAACCGCACACATTCATACCACGCACGAGACTCTACATTAAAGCCTGATTCCGAAACATATCCGTCTGACGTAATCCCTCCATCAGCATCAATGTCCACTATAAACATCGACATAACATTATCGTCATCTAGCTCTTTTTCCGCTTTCATCACATCCAAAACCACACTGTACAGCGCATTATCATCCATCCTCTGCCCTGCTCCTGTTGTATTTAGATACTTTATTACATCCTTATGAATTGCCTGCTGTTCTACCATTCTTTCAAATGGCACAAAGTATTTCTCTACATCTAATGCTGCTGCCTGCGAGTCCTGTTGTAGCTGCGTATTATTCGCGCTAGTAAGTAATCTATATACCACTACAACAACCACAATCGTTACTATTGCCATAACTCCAGCTACACTTGCACCTATCTTTTTCTGAATCTGTGCTTTAATTCCATTCCTTTTTTGTTTTTTCGTCACTATATTTGTCACTAAAA
>JAXJRB010000033.1:0-4788 GCA_036310845.1 Lachnospiraceae bacterium
AGCGTTAACGCTGGGGCAACAGAAGGAATTTTGCAAGGTAGCGATAGGGAATACTTATGAGTATCAATATCGTTTTTTATTGCAAACAGGTCTGAGGACTGGCGAGATGGTGGGTTTGCGTTGGTCGGATGTTGATTTGGAAAATCGATTATTAACTATTAACCGTTCTATGGAATACAGACATTCAACGGGTGAATGGAGAGTAGGAGAGCCGAAAAGTAAATCTGGTTATTGTACAATTCCGTTAACAGAGGAAGCGGTAGAGATTCTGAAGTTACAGAAACAGAAGAATCGAACTTTCAAAGTTATTCCAATGCTTGGACATTCGAATATAGGGATAACTATGAATTTATATGTTCATACCACAGAAGAACAAAAACATAAAGAGATAGACCTTGTTGCGGATGCATTAAAAGTGATTTAACCCATTTTTTTTACCATACAATTGGTACGTAAATTGGTACGTAACCAAGAGGGGGAATCACGGAAACTGCATAAAATCAAGGGTTTTCGAAAGGAGATAGATAAATATGAAATTAGGTATCGTTGGACTTCCTAACGTAGGAAAGAGTACATTATTCAACTCATTAACAAAGGCAGGAGCGGAATCAGCAAACTATCCGTTCTGTACCATTGATCCAAATGTAGGTGTGGTAACTGTACCAGATGAGAGAATTAAGAATCTTGGTGAATTATATAATACTAAGAAGGTAACACCGGCTGTTATAGAGTTCGTTGATATCGCAGGTCTTGTAAAGGGAGCTTCAAAGGGTGAAGGTCTTGGTAACCAGTTCCTTGCAAATATTCGTGAAGTAGATGCAATTGTACATGTTGTAAGATGCTTTGAGAATTCTAATATTGTACATGTAGATGGAAGCATTAATCCATTAAGAGACATTGAGACAATTAATCTTGAGTTAATCTTCTCTGATATTGAAATTTTAGAGAGACGTATTGCAAAGGTTTCTCGTGGTGCAAAGAATGATAAGACACAGGCGAAGGAGCTTGCACTGGTAGAAAGAATAAAGGCTCACTTAGAAGAAGGAAATATGGCAAAGAGCTTTGTTACAGAGGATGATGAAGAAATTCTTTGGAGAAATGGTTACAACCTTTTGACAGACAAGCCGGTTATCTTTGCTGCTAATGTAGCTGAGGATGAGCTTGCAAGTGATGGAGCTGACAATGAAGGTGTCAAGGCTGTTAGAGAGTATGCAGCAAAGGAAGGCTTTGAAGTATTCGTAATCTGTGCTCAGATTGAGGAAGAGATTTCAGAGCTTGATGATGATGAAAAAGCAATGTTCCTTGAGGATTTAGGAATAACAGAGTCGGGTTTGGATAAATTAATTAAAGCAAGCTATTCTTTATTAGGACTTATTAGCTTCTTGACTGCTGGTGAGGATGAGTGTCGTGCATGGACAATCAAGGTAGGAACTAAGGCACCACAGGCAGCAGGAAAGATTCATACAGATTTCGAACGTGGATTTATCCGTGCAGAGGTTGTGCATTATAGTGCATTGATTGAAAATGGTTCTATTGCAGCTGCTAAGGAAAAAGGTCTTGTAAGATTGGAAGGTAAGGAATATGTGGTACAGGATGGAGATGTAATCCTGTTCAGATTTAATGTATAAAGTGAGGAAAAAGATATGCCGGATATAATGGACATAACAGATATAGCTTTTCCGAATCTAGGTATTTATCTGGAAAATGTACCAAGAAAGTTTACGGTTTTTGGATTTGATATTTATTTCTATGGACTGATTATTGGAATTGGTGTACTTATGGGTGTGCTGATGGCAGTTCACCTAGCAAAAAAAGAAAAAATGGATCCAGATATTATATGGGATTTTGCAATTTATGCAGTTATTTTCTCTGTAATTGGAGCAAGACTGTATTACGTGGCATTTTCATGGGATGATTACAAGGATAATCTGCTTAGTATATTGAATACAAGAAAAGGTGGAATGGCGATTTACGGTGGAGTAATCGGTGCATTTATTACTTTGTTTGTTTATAGTAGGATAAAAAAATGCTCACCCTATCAGATAGGTGATTGTGGTGTGTTTGGCTTGGTAGTGGGACAAATTATCGGAAGATGGGGTAATTTCTTCAATCGTGAAGTTTTTGGACAGTATACAGACTCCCTGTTTGCTATGCGTCTTCCAGTAGATGCAGTAAGAGTAAAGGATATTTCTGAGTCACATCTTGCGGGGATGGAAGTGATGGGGGCCGTGAATTTTATTCAGGTACAACCGACTTTTCTTTATGAGGGAGTTGGAAATCTCGTTGTCTTAGCCTTGATGTATTTGTACCACAAAAAGAAAAAATATCATGGACAGATGTGTCTGTTTTATTTAGGAGGATATGGAATTGTCCGTTTCTTTGTAGAAGGAATTCGAACAGATCAGTTAATGATTCCGGGAACACAGATTCCGGTTTCGCAGATGCTGGGAATTGTTATGTTTGTTGGTTCTGTTGTTGCAAATGGTGTTATTTTGTATTTGTTGAAGAAGAAAAAACAAGCATAGAAAATGTGCGTCGTTAGATGCACGCAGAAAAAGGTACCGCAATAACGGTATTTGTCAATTGAATAAAAGGGGAGCTTGTATACAGGCTGAGAGGAAGGTGTGACCTTCGACCCTATAACCTGATTTGGATAATGCCAACGTAGGGAAATTTTGTATATCACGGGAAACTTTCAAATCGGAGGTTTCTCTTTTTTTGTGCAAATGGTGAAATAGTGGAAATAGTCACTTTAGCGCCGAGAGAATTTGTTTTGCACATTATACTTTCTGATAAAAGTAGCTGTAACATAGAGAAAATCAATTTTTGGGAGATAGAGCATGGTAAAAATTAATGGTACAGAGTTGGATGTCGCAGGAAAAACAGTATCTGAGTATCTTGCAACCACCAGCTTCTGTTCGAAGCGTATTGCAGTAGAGTGCAACGGCGAAATTGTATTTAAGTCGCAGTATGATGTGACTATTCTAAAAGATGGTGACTGTTTGGAAATTGTCAGCTTTGTGGGAGGTGGTTGATTGATTCCGTCAAAGAGTGAATGGGTAGATGCACTGATTGCACGTCACGGAATCGAGTTGCAAAAACGTTTTTCTTCTGTGACAGTTGCAGTCTGTGGATTGGGTGGCCTAGGGTCAAATATTGCTATTGCATTGGCGCGAGCGGGAATTGGTACATTGCTTTTGGTTGATTATGACCGTGTGGATATTACGAACCTACACCGTCAGCAATACAAGGCAAACCAAATAGGATGTTATAAGACGGAGGCTCTTACAGAAATTCTTCAGGAGATTGCACCCTATACAGAGATTAAAACCATGACAGAGAAGATTGCCGAGGATAATCTTGTAGATATCCTCAAAGATGTAGATATTGTCTGTGAAGCATTCGATAACGCAGAGTCTAAGGCGATGCTTGTAAACGGTGTTTTGGAGCAATTGCCTGAATGTTGCATTGTTGCAGCTTCTGGTATGGCAGGTATGGCGACACCTAATACCATCAAGACACGAAAAATTATGGAACGCTTTTATCTATGTGGAGATGAAGTTAGTGATGTGTCAAGTAGCATTGGACTTGTAGCCCCACGGGTTATGTTATGTGCCGCACACCAAGCACAAACAGTCCTGCGAATTCTTGCAGGTGAATATGAAGTTTAAGAAAGAAGGTTTTTATATGATACATAATGATAAGTTGATTATTGGTGGACACGAATTTAATTCTCGTTTTATTTTGGGTTCTGGTAAGTATTCCATGAAGCTTATTGAAGCCGCAGTAAAAGATGCCAAGGCAGAGATTATTACACTTGCTGTTCGCAGAGCTAACACGAAGGAACAAGAGAATATTTTAGACTACATCCCAGAGGGCATTACACTTTTGCCCAATACCTCGGGTGCGAGAAATGCCGAGGAAGCAGTTCGTATTGCACGGCTTGCAAGGGAGCTTGGTTGTGGCAATTTTGTAAAGATTGAGATTATGCGTGATTCAAAATATCTGCTTCCAGACAATTATGAAACCGTCAAGGCAACCGAAATCTTAGCGAAGGAAGGATTTGTGGTTATGCCATATATGTATCCTGATATTAACGTGGCGCGTGACCTTGTGAATGCAGGAGCGGCTTCAATAATGCCTCTTGCTTCACCCATTGGCTCTAATAAAGGGCTGGTAACGAAAGAATTTATCCAGATTCTCATTGATGAGATTGATTTGCCAATTATCGTGGATGCTGGTATTGGAAGACCTTCTCAGGCTTGCGAAGCTATGGAAATGGGAGCAGCGGCTATCATGGCAAATACTGCACTTGCAACTGCTGGAGATTTGCCCATGATGGCTTCTGCGTTTTGTCAGGCGATTGAAGCTGGTCGAAAAGCATATCTGTCAGGTCTGGGACGTGTGCTAACGCGTGGAGCTTCTGCATCAGATCCTTTGACTGGATTTTTGCATGATTAAGGAGATTAAAATTATGGAAAATCAATTTTTTGTAGACTCTGAGCATTTGTCGCTAACTGCATTGGAGAAAAAGCATCGACTGGAAACAGATAAATCCAGCCGTAAAAATCATATGGAATATTTGTCAGATATGGAAAAAATCGAATCGGATGTATGCCAACAAGTTATGGCGCAGATGAATTCTTTTGATTATTCTGTCTACACTGCACGTGATGTTTGTGCTGCTCTTGCGCATGAAACATGTTCTATTGAGGATTTCAAGGCATTGCTTTCACCATCAGCAGAACCTTTTTTGGAAGAAATGGCACAGAAAGCGCGTATAGAAAC
>JAXJRB010000034.1:0-2608 GCA_036310845.1 Lachnospiraceae bacterium
AATAAGGATAATAAGGATTGTCATTAGTTTTACAAAAAGCATCATATGATGAAAAAAGAAAAAATAGCATGCGTTTTATATTATGCTTGTAGGAAATAAAATATTACTGTTAAAACAAGCAAGAGATAATACATAAATTAGGAGGAAAATCAGTATGATGAAAAAGAATAAGAAACATTTTTTAGCTATTGTGGCTGCGACTGTTTTTACAATGACACTATCGACTACTGCTTTTGCGGCTTCTACAAGTTCAACAAATGCAGGTGCATATGGTACGTTGAGAGGTACTATAAATAGTGGTGGTTATTTAACAGCTTCTGTTAGTCAGAATCCGGACAAGGCATATTTAGTACTTGGAGGTACGCAGGTTGCTCGTAATGGAAATACATTAGTCTTAACTTCCAGTAAGTTTTAAGACTCAATCGAAAAATAATGGTAAGAGGCCTGAAAAACAGCAATACCCGTTGATTTTTCGGGCTTTTATTGTTATACTAGATTGAGTAGGTATATACACTTATAACTAAGGAGATAAATGGCTCATGTATTATGATTTCAGAGTAAAAATACCAGATCAAAAAGGGAAGATTTATGAGAAGACAATCAAAGGTGTGGTCTACATCAATTACGAGTATGACAGGGTTTACAAGCCAGATAAGAAATACAACATTCCCAAGCGCACTACTATAGGTAAGCGTTGTGAAGATGATTCAACTATGATGTACCCTAACCCAAACTACCTGACATATTTTCCAGATGCAGAGTTGCCTAAGGATAAAGGGCACGATGACAGGAGCAGTTGTTTACGTATTGGTTCATTTCTTGTGATTGAAAAGCTGTTGATGGAAAGTATGGTAGATAAGATTATTTCTGGTATGTACAATGACAATCGTGGTTCAGGCTTATTCCTTGATCTTGCATCTTATTACATCATTACAGAAAATAATGCCGGTCAATATTATCCTGACTATGCATACAACCATCCACTTTTCACGCCGAACTATAAGATATACAGCGACTCTACTGTCTCAAAATTTACCAGCGAGATAACTGTGGATGACAGCGTTGAATTCCAGAATGAATGGAACTCCATCAAAAAGCATAAGGACAGAATTTATATTTCCTATGATTCCACTAATAAGAATTGCCAGGCAGGTGATATAGAACTGGCAGAATTCGGACATGCAAAGGAAGATAAAGGACTTCCGATAATAAACTATTCTATAGCATATGACATCAATAATAGAGAACCACTTTTCTATGAAACATATCCGGGGAGTATTGTGGACATATCGCAGCTTCAGATGATGATTGATAAGGCTGTGGCTTATGGATATAAGAATGCTGGATTTATTTTGGACAGAGGATACTTTAGCAGAGAAAACATAAGATACATGGATAAATGCGGATACGATTTTGCGATTATGGTAAAGGGTATGAAATCCTTCACAAATGAAATAATCAGGAAGGTAAAGGGAAGCTTTGAAGATAAGAGAGAATACACAATCCGCAGATATCAGGTAAATGGAATAACTGTTGAAACTCCTGTATTTTACTCAGATGAGAAGAACAGATATCTTCATATCTACTATAGCTATGGAAAGGCTGCTTCAGAGCGGGCAGCTCTGGAGACTAGGCTTGACAAGATGTCAGCGTATCTGAAAAGACTTGAAGGACAACAGGTTATAGTTGATAAGAGTTATGAAAAGTATTACAGTCTTGAATACTTTCATGAAGGCTATGAAGATCAGTGTTTTATCTGTGCGATTGAAAAATCTGATATTGTTGAGACAGAACTTGAGATGTGTGGATATTTCTGCATCATTACTTCTGCTAAGATGACAGCTAAGGAAGCGTTGGAATTGTATAAGAGCAGAGATGCTTCAGAGAAACTGTTTAAGGCTGATAAAAGTTTTCTTGGAAATCGCAGCTTAAGAGTATATTCGGGTGATGCATTGGAAGGAAAGATGCTGATAGCTTTTGTGGCACTTATCATCAGGAATCGAATGTATACAAAACTTAAGGATGCAGAGGAAGAAATGATGGAGAAGCCTAATTACATGAATGTTCCGGCAGCCATTAGGGAACTGGAAAAGATAGAGATGATAAGGCAGGCTGATGGTGTATACAGACTTGACCATGCGGTGACAGCAACCCAGAAGCTAATACTAAAGGCATTTGGAATGGATGCCAACTATATAAAACGAAAAGCAAAGGAAATCAGCGACTGTCTGAATCCTAAAGTACATAAAGTGAAGATTTAAGGAGGGCATTACAATGGCACGAGGCAGAAAGAAAGCATCAACAGAATTGCTTGATGCCAAGATAGAGCAACAGAAAACAGTTATGGAGAAAGCCAAGATAAGATATGAAGCAGAAAAGGAAGCTCTTGCAGAACTGATTAAGCTTCGTAATGAAATGCGGAAGGATGAACTCATGGATGCAGTTATTAAAAGCGAGCATTCTTATGAAGAAATCATGGCATTCATAAGAGGCACGAATGAAAGAGAGGACGAATAAATGCAGGAATATTCAAGAATGTTAATTGAACAATACTGTATGACTCATCGAAAAACAAAAAAAAGTCAATTCTTATGGGATCTTGTTGAAC
>JAXJRB010000035.1:0-30183 GCA_036310845.1 Lachnospiraceae bacterium
GGACAGAGAAGCTTTGACGGACAGAGAAGAAATAATGATGGACAGAGAAGCTTTGACGGACAGAGAAGAAATAACGATGGACAGAGAAGCTTTGACGGACAGAGAAGAAATAATGATGGTCAGAGAAGACCATTTGACCAGAATAGAAATCAGGGAGCAAGACCGGGACAGGGATATCAGTCAAGAGGTGGTTTTGATAAAGATAAGGACGAGAGAAATGATAGAGGCGGCCAAAGAAATGATGGAAGAGGCGGCTTCGGTCAGAGACAGGGTGGAAAGCCAGGAAATAAGAGCTTTATGCCAGAAAGTCCAATCAAAGATGCTGAGAAGCATAGAGATGAAGAAAAACGTCGTATTAGCCAGGAGAAGGATAAAAAGAACCGTAAGGACTTTATGTATGAAGATGATGGAGATATGGCAAACATCAAAGGTAAGAATAAAGCAGGTAAGTTTATTAAGCCAGAAAAGAAACCTGTTGAGCAGGTAGAAGAACAGATTAAGGTAATTACAATTCCTGAGACCTTAACCATTAAGGAACTTGCAGATAAGATGAAGATGCAACCATCAGCTATCGTTAAGAAGCTTTTCCTTCAGGGACAGATTGTAACTGTGAATCAGGAAATTACTTACGAGACAGCTGAGAATATTGCCATTGAATATGATATTATCTGTGAACAGGAAGTAAAGGTTGATGTAATCGAAGAACTCTTAAAAGAGGATGAAGAAAATCAGGATGACATGATTTCCAGACCACCTGTAATTTGTGTTATGGGTCACGTTGACCATGGTAAGACCTCTCTTCTTGATGCAATCAGAAAGACAAATGTAACAGATAAGGAAGCTGGTGGTATTACACAGCATATTGGTGCGTATACTGTTACTGTAAACGATCAGAAGATTACATTCCTTGATACGCCAGGACACGAAGCATTTACGGCTATGCGTATGCGTGGTGCAAGCTCAACAGATATTGCTATTCTTGTAGTAGCTGCAGATGATGGTGTGATGCCTCAGACAGTAGAAGCAATCAATCACGCAAAGGCAGCAGGAATTGAAATTATTGTTGCAGTGAATAAGATGGATAAGCCAGGTGCTAATATAGAAAGAGTTAAGCAGGAGCTTACAGAGCATGGACTGATTGCAGAAGACTGGGGTGGAAGTACAATATTTGTGCCTGTTTCAGCAAAGAACGGTGAAAATATTGATACTTTACTTGAGATGATTCTGTTGACTTCAGAGGTGTTAGAGCTTAAGGCTAATCCTAACAGACGTGCAAGAGGTCTTGTTATTGAGGCTGAGCTGGATAAGGGACGTGGTCCTGTTGCAACTATTTTGGTACAGAAGGGTACACTTAAGGTTGGTGATTTTGTATCAGCAGGTGCAGCAAGTGGTAAAGTACGTGCTATGATAGATGATAAGGGAAGAAGAGTTAAGGAAGCAGGACCATCTACACCAGTAGAGATTCTTGGTCTTGGTGATGTTCCTAATGCTGGAGAAATCTTCCTTGCACATGCAAATGATAAAGAAGCAAAATATTATGCAGAAACTTTCGTTGCACAAAATAAAGAAAAGCTTCTTGAAGAAACAAAGACAAAGATGTCGCTTGATGACTTGTTCTCACAGATTCAGGCTGGTAATCTGAAAGAACTTAACCTGATTATCAAAGCAGATGTTCAGGGTAGTGTTGAGGCAGTAAAGCAGAGCTTGATGAAGCTGTCTAATGAAGAAGTTGTAGTGAAATGTATCCATGGTGGTGTTGGTGCAATTAATGAATCAGACGTTATTTTAGCATCAGCATCTAAAGCAATCATTATCGGATTTAATGTTCGTCCTGATGCACAGGCTAAGACAACTGCCGAACGAGAAGGTGTAGATGTTAGATTATATCGTGTTATCTATCAGGCAATTGAAGATATCGAAGCCGCTATGAAGGGAATGCTTGACCCTGTATTTGAAGAAAAAGTTATTGGCCATGCAGAAGTTAGACAAATCTTCAAAGCATCAGCAGTTGGTAATATTGCAGGTTCTTACGTTCTTGATGGTGTATTCCAAAGAGGCTGTAAGATTAGAATCACTAGAGAAGGCGAGCAGATTTATGAAGGTGAGCTCGCATCCTTAAAGAGATTCAAGGATGATGTTAAGGAAGTTAAGACAGGATTCGAATGTGGTCTTGTATTTGACGGATTTGACGGCATGCAGGAATTCGATATCGTGGAAGCATATATTATGGTGGAGGTTCCAAGATAGAATGAGAAAGAACAGTGTAAAGAATACCCGTGTAAACGGCGAAGTGCATCGTGTTCTGGCTGAAATTATCCGAAGTGAAATCAAGGATCCACGCATTAATCCAATGACAACAGTTGTTTCGGTAGAAGTAGCTCCGGATTTAAAGACTTGTAAGGCATGGATTAGTGTACTTGGAAACGAAGAGTCCCAAAAGGATACCTTGGCAGGACTTCGTAGCGCAGAAGGGTATATTAAGAATCAGCTGGCAAGAAAGATTAATCTTAGAAATACGCCAGAAATTCGTTTTATCATTGATCAATCTATTGAATATGGTGTAACTATGTCAAAACTGATTGATGATGTGAATCGTGCGGATGATGAAAAGCACGTGAATGATGAAGGAGAAAATCAATAAAAATAGATTTTCTAAAAATAACAAAGTTCATTATGTGAATAGTATGAAAAAACCATAAACGGAAGTTTTTTCATACACAAATTTGTGCGTTGCCCCAATTTGCAGACTTTGGCAAAGAATGTAGATTGGTGTATAATATAGAGAACAGTAAAATACGATAATCTGGGGGCATATTTTGTGCTTCCGGATTATTCGTGTGTATGGGTGAAAGGAGAAAATGCGATGGTTCGGTTATGGAAGGAATGTGAAGGTGCAGAAAATATTGTAATTTCGGGTCATGTTAGACCGGATGGAGACTGCGTTGGTTCCTGTATGGCAGCATATCTTTTTTTGAGAAAAGTAATGCCAAAGGCAAGAATTAAAGTATTTCTAGAGCAGCCGGCAGACATATTTTCCTGCATTCAGGATTTTGATAAGATCGAAACAGAATGTTCTATGGAGGAAACGCCGGATGTTTTTATTGCACTCGATTGTGAAAAGACAAGATTAGGTGCAGCAGAGACGCTGTTTGATAAAGCAAAGAAGAAAATAAACATAGATCATCATATTAGTAATGCTTCGGGATGCGGAGATGTCAATTATGTAGTACCAACAGCAAGCTCGGCATCGGAGTTGATATATGATGTGATAGATAAGGAATATATGGATGAGGAGATTGCTAAAGCAATCTATATTGGAATTATTCATGATACAGGGATTTTCCAGTATTCTAATACATCAAAAAAGACGTTACAGATAGCTGGAGAGTTGATTGCATTTGGATTTGATTTTCCGACCTTAATTGATGAGACTTTTTATGAAAAGACATATGTTCAGAATCAGATTCTGGGAAGGGCACTACTTGAAAGTATTATTTTTATGAATGGAAAATGCGCAGTAAGTTATGTCGATCAGAAGACGATGGACTTTTATGGTGCAACGCCAAAGGATTTGGAAGGAATTGTTAATCAATTAAGAATTGTAAAGGGCGTGGAATGCGCTATTTTTATGTACGAAATAGGTACCCAGCAGTATAAAGTTAGTATGCGTTCTTGTAAGGATGTAGATGTTAGCAAAATCGCTGCAATTTTTGGAGGTGGCGGTCATATGAGAGCAGCCGGATGTACAATGAATGGTACATTTTATGATGTGGTAAACAATCTATCAGGGCATATTGAAGAGCAAATAATACAATTCAATCAATAGAAGGAATGGAAGACGAAATTGGTTAATGGAATTATAAATATATATAAAGAGGCAGGCTTTACATCTCATGATGTAGTAGCTAAACTTCGCGGAATTGTAAAACAAAAGAAAATAGGGCATACAGGAACTCTTGACCCGGATGCAACAGGTGTTTTACCTGTATGTTTAGGAAATGCAACAAAGCTATGTGATATGTTGACGGATAAAAGCAAGGAATATGAGGCATGTATGCTTCTTGGTGTAACAACGGATACACAGGATATGAGTGGGACAGTATTAACAGAAAGTGAAGTCTCTTGCACAGAGGATGAAGTAAAAGAAGCTGTGTTAAGTTTTGTTGGTGGTTATGCTCAAATTCCACCAATGTATTCTGCGTTAAAGGTAAATGGGAAAAAACTATATGAGTTAGCGAGAAAAGGGATTGAGGTGGAGAGACAGCCAAGACGTGTGGAAATTCCCGTAATAGACATTATAGAATGCAAATTACCAGAAGTTCGTTTTCGAGTTTCTTGTTCGAAAGGAACATATATTCGCACATTGTGCGCAGATATTGGGGACAAGCTTGGATGTGGAGCAGCTATGAAGAGTCTTGTGCGAACAAGAGTTGGCGTTTTTGTGCTTGAGGAAGCTTGGAAACTTTCGGAAGTAGAGAAAATGGTTGAAGAAGGGACGTTGGTAGAACATGTAACAGCTTCAGACCAAGTTTTTATGGAATGTCCCAAAGCTGTAGTGAAGTCTGAATTTGATAAAGTACTTGCAAATGGAAATAAGTTATCAATAAATCAAGTAAGGTTTGAAAAGGAGCAGGCGTTAAGAGATAGCGAATTGCTCAGGGTGTATGATAGCAAAGATGTATTTACTGGTGTATATACTTATTTGGCGACGGAAAGATGCTTAAAACCATATAAAATGTTTTTTCAATAAGAAATCTGGAGAGTGGCATGAAAATTATTAAGGATACGACAGAATTTTATATAGAAGAGCCAACAGCAGTTGCGATTGGTAAGTTTGATGGATTTCATTGCGGACATCAGAAGCTTCTTGGCAAGATGCAGGAGCAGAAAGATAAAGATAAAGGTCTTATGACAGTTGTATTTACTTTTGCTCCGTCTCCGGCTGCTTACTTTAACAAAGAACCTATTGGAGAATTGACAACGATAGAAGAAAAAAGAAGTATTTTTGAAAAGGCTGGTATTGATTATCTGATAGAGTACCCGTTTAATGAGGAAATAGCAAATATGGAACCGGAAGTCTTTATTAAAGAGGTTCTAGTAGAGCGTATTCATGCAAAGTGTATTGTTGCAGGAGAAGATGTATCCTTTGGAAAAAGCGGTGCTGGAAACTATCAGCTATTATCTGAAAAAGCAAAAGACTATCTATATGATGTTGTTATTGTTGAAAAAGTGCAGTATGAAGGTCGAGAAGTGAGTTCGACTTTTGTAAGGGAAGAGGTTGTGAAAGGGAACATGGAACTGGTTCATCAGTTGCTTGGAATACCGTACCATGTTGGTGGAAAGATTGTACACGGTAAAAAGCTTGGAAGAACACTTGGCATGCCTACAATTAATCAGATTCCTAGGGATACCAAGCTGTTACCGCCAAAAGGAGTATATTATTCTTATGTTATGCATGGTGATAGGAAGTTACCAGCCATTACTAATATAGGAGTAAAACCAACGGTAGCAGATCAGTTAGTTATGGGAGTAGAGACTTTCATCTATGATTTTAACGAGGATGTATATGGGGAAGATGTGGAAGTGTATCTACTTCATTTTAAGAGAACGGAAATACGTTTTGATTCAGTGGATGCTCTTATGAAACAAATGACGGAGGATATAGAAGAAGGACGTAAGTATCATTTGATATAAAAAATACGTAATTATTCAGTACCTTCATAATTACGATGAAAAATCCATCCTAAAATTGCTTCGCAAATGGATTTTTCACTTCTGAATCATGTTTTTACAGTCTCAGCAGCAAGTGCTTCGACCTACTCTGAATAGTTACGAAAATACTAACATTATATGGAAAACATCCACTATTGACACATAAAATACATGATGTTACAATTTGCATGTAATAAGATTTAATAATTATGTAATAAAAAGAGAAAAGTGGGAGTTGCTATAATAATGAAGTATAAGAAATATATTGCAATATTGGCATTATTAAGTATTACAACATTTTTGCCAAATCGAAGCATATATGCAAGCAATGTTGATTTTCAGCAAAAGTGTATAGTACAGGAAACAAAAGCGAAAAAACATAATATAGATGTAAAAGAAGTAGCCTTGGGTGCAGGAGTAGCGGAAATTTTAGAAATTTCAATGGGTAGTGAAGTTGCATTAGCACTAGAAGAAATAGAGACGCCAAAAGCAATTTCACCTAGTGTGGCGATAGAAAAGGATGCTATAGAAGAGAAGTACTGGGGATATAAAAACCTTGGACTTGCGAATGTTGATAATCATTTGAACATTAGACAGGAACCTTCGGAAGAAGGGAAGCTTATAGGAAAATTAAACAAAAATGCTGCATGTGAAATTATAACTGTTAAGGATGGATGGGCTCATATTAAGTCTGGGAAAGTTGATGGTTATTGTAGTGCGGATTTTCTGTTTATGGGAGAACAGGCAATTCGTAAGGCAAAGGAAGTTGTTTCCATGGTTGCAGTGGTAAACACAGATACTTTAAAAGTGAGGGAAGAACCAAATACCAAATGTTCAGTTATTACGTTGATTCCGAAGGATGAAGAATTGGATGTAGTTGAAGTAATGGACAACGGCTGGATTAAATTTATGCTTGATGATGAAGAAGCGTTTGTTTCGGGAGAGTTTGTAAAAATAGAAGAGAGACTTGAAAAAGCGGCTACTTTAACAGAGTTGTTATATGGTCAGGGTGTATCAAATGTAAGAGTAGATCTTGTGCAGTATGCAAAGCAGTTTATTGGAAATAAATATGTATGGGGTGGAACGAGTCTCAATAATGGTATTGATTGTTCAGGGTTTACCATGCGTGTTTATGAAGAATATGGAATTAAGTTGCCACATTATTCGGTAGCACAGTCTAAAATGGGGAAAAAGGTTACACTTGCAGAAGCGCAGCCGGGTGATTTGGTGTTCTATGCAAAGAATGGAACCATTAATCATGTTGCAATTTATATTGGTGGTGGGCAGGTAGTGCACGCATCTAATGAGAAAACGGGCATTAGGATTTCAAGTGTAAATTATCGAACACCGACTGAAATCAGGAGCTTTTTAGGCTGAGAAATTCTATGAATAGGAGTTGCATTGGCTAAAATTCTGTGATATACTGTCAAAGTGTGGTTTGAGTAGTACTTAAATCATAGCCTATACTCAGTGTCGGGACACTCCGACCCAGACTTGGTATCAGGCGGTTTTGTTAAATTATTTTATTATTTATGGAGGATTATGACATGATTTCTAAGGAAAAGAAGCAGGCGATTATCGCTGAATACGCTAGAACAGCTGGTGATACAGGTTCACCAGAAGTACAGGTTGCAGTATTAACAGCAAGAATTCAGGAATTAACTGAGCATTTAAAGAGCAACCAGAAGGATCATCACTCAAGACGTGGTCTTCTTAAGATGGTTGGTCAGAGACGTGGTTTACTTGCATATTTAAAGAAAACTGACATCGAAAGATATCGTGCTCTGATTGAAAAACTTGGAATTAGAAAGTAATTCTGATAAAAAGAGCGGAATTTATTTCCGCTCTTTTCAATATATAAAAAGAAAACGGTAGAAGTCTGGCTCGAGACCGCTGAAAACGATATGAACACATCATGTGGCTTTCAGTAGTTTCGGCTTCTTCTACCCAAATTACAAAAATAAAGTAGAAAAGGAGTAGAATATGTATAACGGAACTTTTAGTGAAAACAAAGAAAAAATGTTCAAAACTTATAGTATGGAATTAGGCGGTCGTACTCTTTCAGTTGATATTGGAAGAGTTTCTGCACAGGCGAATGGTGCAGCGCTTATGCACTATGGTGATACTACTGTATTATGTACAGCAACAGCATCTGATAAACCAAGAGATGGTATTGACTTTTTTCCATTAAGTGTAGAATATGAAGAAAAATTATACGCAGTAGGAAAGATTCCTGGTGGTTTTAATAAGAGAGAAGGTAAGGCAAGCGAGAATGCAATTCTTACAAGCCGTGTTATTGATAGACCAATGCGTCCATTATTCCCAAAGGATTACAGAAATGATGTTACACTTAATAATATGGTTATGAGTGTTGATCCAGAATGTCGTCCAGAGGTTGTAGCTATGCTTGGTGCTGCGATTGCAACAAGTATTTCAGACATTCCATTTGATGGGCCATGTGCGACTACTCAGCTTGGTATGGTTGATGGTGAGTTTATTGTTAACCCAAATCAGGAACAGTGGAAGAATGGTGATTTGCAGCTTACAGTTGCTTCAACAAGCACAAAGGTTATTATGATCGAAGCTGGTGCTAATGAAATTTCGGAAGCTAAGATGATCGAAGCTATCTACAAGTGTCATGAGATTAATCAGACAATCATCGAATTTATCAATAAGATGGTTGCCGAGATTGGTAAGTCAAAGCATGCGTATGAATCTTGTGCAATTCCGGAAGAAATGTTTGCTAAGATGAAGGAAATCGTCACTCCGGAAGAAATGGAAGTTGCTGTTTTTACAGATGAAAAGCAGGTTCGTGAAGAGAACATGAAAAAGGTTAAAGAAAAGCTTGAAGAGGCATTTGCTGATAACGAAGAGTGGCTTGCTGTTCTTGGAGAGGCGGTATATCAGTATCAGAAGAAGACGGTTCGTAAGATGATTTTAAAGGATCAGAAGCGTCCGGATGGAAGAAAGATGACTCAGATTAGAAATCTTGCTGCTGAGGTTGATCTTATTCCTCGAGTACATGGTTCTGCAATGTTCACAAGAGGACAGACACAGATTTGTACGGTAACTACTTTGGCACCTTTATCGGAGGCACAGAAAGTAGATGGATTAGATGAAAATGAGACAGCAAAGAGATATATGCATCATTATAATTTCCCATCATACTCTGTAGGTGAGACAAAGCCATCTAGAGGACCGGGACGTAGAGAAATCGGACATGGTGCATTAGCAGAGAAGGCTTTGGTTGCAGTATTACCTTCAGAAGAAGAGTTCCCATATGCAATCAGAACAGTATCTGAAACATTTGAATCAAATGGTTCTACATCAATGGGTTCTACTTGTGCTTCATGTATGTCATTGATGGCAGCAGGTGTACCTATTAAGAGAATGGTAGCAGGTATTTCTTGTGGTCTTGTAACTGGTGATACAGATGAAGATTATGTATTATTAACAGATATTCAAGGACTTGAAGATTTCTTCGGAGATATGGATTTCAAGGTAACTGGTACAACAGAAGGTATCACAGCAATTCAGATGGATATTAAGATTCATGGATTAACAAGAGATATTGTAGAAGGGGCAATTCAGAGATGTCATGATGCAAGATTATATATCATGGATAGCTGTATGAAGCCTGCAAT
Source organism: Lachnospiraceae bacterium (assembly GCA_036310845.1). GTDB lineage: Bacteria > Bacillota > Clostridia > Lachnospirales > Lachnospiraceae > COE1. The sequence continues at coordinate 9,357 of JAXJRB010000035.1, forward strand.
TGCTGAACCTAGAAAAGAAGTTGGTCAGTATGCTCCAAAGATTATCCAGATGTCAATTGATCCTGAGAAGATAGGTGAGGTTGTAGGTCAGAGAGGTAAAACCATCAATGCGATTATTGACCAGACAGGTGTTAAGATTGATATTACAGATGAAGGCTTTATAAGTATTTGTGGTACTGAGCAGGCGATGATGGACAAGGCTGCTGAGATGATTAAGATTATTACAACTGAGTTTGAAGAAGGTCAGATTTTCAAGGGTAAGGTAATTAGTATTAAAGAATTTGGTGCATTTGTTGAGTTTGCACCAGGAAAAGAAGGCATGGTTCATATTTCTAAGATTTCAAAGGAAAGAATCAATCATGTAGAAGATATTCTTACATTAGGTGATATGGTTACGGTTGTATGCTTAGGTAAGGATAAGATGGGAAGAATCAGCTTCTCTATGAAGGATGTTGCTCAGCAATAATAATGAAATGATGAATGAAAACTGTATTCAGAAATGAGTACAGTTTTTTTGTTAGGGGATTGCTGTTACGAAGTGGTGGTTTAGCAAGAATTGTATAAGAAATACTTGTTAAAGTGTGTGCTGGCACACACTATTTTTGGAATATTCTAGTCTCGTCCACATATATTGAAAAGGAAGAAAGGTGTGAAAAAATGGATATGAAAAATGTGATTATAAATTTTTTCCCGGCAACATTAAGAAAAATATGGGAAAAGAGTGAGTGTGAATGGGACAAGATTGAAGAAATAAGAATTCGTGTGAATAAACCGATTATGATAAAAGAAAGAATAAAGGAATATGTCTTATTAAAAAACGGTGAAATAAAAGAGTTTAGTGAGGGAATGGATTGCAATAAATATGTTATTTATACAGAGAAAGAATTAGAAGAAATATTACGTCACCTGTGTAAGGACTCTATATATGCCTATGAAGAAGAGCGGAAACAAGGATTTTTGGTTGTTCAAGGGGGACATAGAATTGGTATTACAGGAGAAGTGATACATATAGAGGGGAAAACATATATGGCAAAATATATTCGATATATGAATATTCGTATTGCACATGAAATAAAAGGGATTGCAAATGGGGTAATGAAGTGGCTTGTTTCTGGTGAAAAAATATTCAATACCCTGATTGTGTCAGCACCGGGAGGAGGTAAGACAACACTTCTGAGGGATATAACAAGAATTCTTTCTGATGGTACGGCAGAATGTAGAGGAATGGGAGTTGGGATGATTGACGAGAGAGGGGAACTGGCAGGTGCTTATAGAGGAGTCGCTTCTTTGGATTGTGGAATGAGAACAGATGTAATTACAGGTGGAAATAAGGAGCAAGGGGCTCGGATATTGATTCGTACTTTTGCACCGCGCATTATAGTTATGGATGAAATTGGAATGAGGCGGGATGCAGAATCTGTTTTGTATGCAGGAGTTAGTGGTTGTAATGTTATAGCAACAGCACACGGAAATTCCATAAATGATCTAAAATGTAAACCGGAAATACAAGAATTATTAAATAAAAAGGTGTTTCAGAGAATTGTATTTTTAAATAGAGGGCAACATGGAATGCGGTCGTATGAAATATGGGATGGAGAGGGAGTACAGCTTTGTGGGGAGAATTTATTGCAGGAATATTTGTGTTAACAGGGGCAATAGGATTTGGGATGGCCTTAACACAGGAATCAAAATGTATTTTGTATCATATGAAGGAACAGAAACAGATGTTATTTTATATTGAGAGAGATATTATGTTTTTGCATAGGCCAATGCAGGAGATATTTTTGAATATAGCAGAACGATTACAAAAACCTTATGATACATTTTTGTTGCATGTAGCAGAAAAAATGGAAGATGGAAGTGGTAGAAATTTGATAACTGTATGGGAGGCAGAAATAGAGGAATTGTATAAGAAGAAAGGATATCCTAAGACAACGTTTTTCTATCTTAGTCAAATGACAAGATGTTTTTGCTGTGAGGAGGATGTAATGCAAAAGGAGGCTTTTTCTATAGTGAGTCATGAATTAGAAGAAGAATTGGAAAGGATGAAAAAGGATAAGAAAGAAAAAGACAGGTTGATTCGAACACTCAGTGTTTTGGCGGGAATTCTGTGTATAGTTATTTTTTTGTAGTAGGAGAGCCAAGGGAAAGGAGGCGCATTAGCAGTGGAAATTAACCTGATATTTAAGATAGCGGCCGTTGGTATTTTGATTACGATACTAGGACAAGTATTAAAGCATAGTGGTAGGGAAGAACATGCTTTTTTGATTAGTCTTGCCGGTTTGATTTTGGTATTAACATGGATTGTACCATATATATACGAATTGTTTGAAATGATACAAAAATTATTCGGTTTATAATGGCACATGATGTTTAATGAAAGGGAGTATATGATACAGGTATGTGTAATCGCAGCGTCAGGTATGTTTGCGGCAATTATTATCAAAAAAGATAAGCCTGAATATGCTACGTTAATTATTTTATTAGTAAGTTTTTTTATAGCATTAAAGGTGATTGGGGCATTAAATGTTGTATTAGAAGAAATACAAGGATGGAGCGATTTGCTTCAAGAAAATGTGATTTATGTAAAAGTGTTACTAAAATTAATAGGCATTACTTATCTTTGTGAGTTTGCAACGAATATATGTAAGGATGCAGGTTATTCAACTTTGAGTAGTCATGTAGAGTTATTTGGAAAAGTAATGATTATGCTGGCGGGTTTGCCAGTTGTGAAAACGATGATAGAAATGATAGAGGGAATGCTGCGATGACATTTGAGGCGGGAGGACTAACAAGAGAGCGTTTAGAAGAAATGCTACCAAATATGGATACCATAGACAAATTACTTAGAGATTTACTGCCTGAAAAGAATGTACAAGTTATGGATTTGATGGAAGACGTGTGGAAAGGAAATTGGGTATTAGAACCTAAGTTACTATGGGAGTATATATCAGATAATGTAAATAGTTATGTAACAGAAGTAAAAGGTTTTTTTGTTTCATTACTAATGTTATTTATTATAGCTGCTATTATTACTACATTTTTAGAGGCGTTAAAAAATGAGAGCACGGCAAAGATGGCAAATATTTTTTTTGTACTATGTGAATTGATTGTATTGCTGTATCTTTTTCGTGATGTCTTGGATATCGTAAGTGTTACTATGAATAATATGATAGGATTTCTAAAAGTTTCTATTCCTGCATATATGATGTGTATTGCGCTAGCAGGAAATGGACTTTCATCAGTTATTTTTTATAAGCTTCTTATTGGTTTTTTATGTTTGGTAGAAGGGATTATAGTATCGGCACTGCTTCCATTGGCAGAGGGCTATGTATTGCTTGGGGTTTTGGAAAGTCTTTATGAAGAGAAAAGATTTTCTGGATTGATGAAACTGATTAAGGATGGAATATTATGGGGACTAAAAGCGATGGTAATGTTTGTTGGAGGTAGTGGGATATTACAGTTAATAATAACACCTGTAATTGATAAGGCTAAGATTTCTGTTCTGCAAAAGACGATGGGAGCTATTCCTGGAATTGGGGATATAACAGAAGCGGTTTCAGATATTACGCTTGCATCAGCTGTAGCTGTAAAAAATACATTTGGTGTCATTGTACTGATTGTATTGGTACTTATTATACTAGCACCAGCCTTACATATTTTGGTTCTTTTAGGAACTGTGAAGTTGGCAAGTGCTATGGGGGCAATATGTGGTGAAAAGCGCATGGTCGAGTGCTCAGAATACATTGTAGATGCAGGATTTATGTTGCTTCGTATGCTTGTAACAGTGACAACCATGTTTTTTTTGACGCTGGCAGCTATGACAAATGTTACATAATATAGATTAAGGAAAGGTTTGAATAGCAATATGGAGGAACTAGCATTAGAAGTGAGGGCGTTTGTTTATGCAATGATATGTTTTCAGTGTTTGATACAGCTTTTTATAGGGAGTTCTTTTTACAAGTACTTGAAGTTTATATCTCGGTTATTAGCAGCATGCATTTGTTGCAGTATTGTTTTTTCGTTTTTGGGAATTGTCGAAGATGGCTGGGGACAGGCTAATAAAGTGTATGAAGAATGGGGATTACAATGGCAGATAGAGGAATGGGAGGGAATGGTGAAATGAAGAAATTTTATGAGGTGTTGAAGGGATATGTACAGGAGTTAAAAAGTGGTGAGAAGAAATTTTCGAAAGACGGAATGCTAATCGTGTTTTTTAGCGGGTTGTTGATTTATGTGATTCTGTTGCCTATTAATAATAACAAGAGTTATGAAATAAACAAAAAAGATGAGCAAAAGGTTGAGAATAGCGTAAATAGTGCGGAAACGCATCAGGAGAAAGATTATCAGACTAAGTTGGAGGAAGAATTGGAAGAGTTTTTAGCGAAGGTAAAGGGGATAGGAGAAGTAGAGGTATTGATTTATTTGAATGCAACGCAGGAGTATGTGGTAGAAAAGGACATTCCGTCGCATCAGGTAATAAGTGAGGATGAAAATGGGAAAAGTAGTGAAGAGAATAAGGAGGAAGATACGGTATATACAGTGAATGATAGTGGAGAACAAGTGCCTTTTATAACACAGACTAAACATCCTGCAATAGAAGGCGTTGTAATAGCAGCCGATGGGGCAGGGCAGGAAAATATCCGAATACAGATAATAAGGACGGTTATGGCATTGTATGGAGTAGATGCAAATAAAATAGATGTTTTGGAAAGAAAAAAATCATAAAAAGGTGCTAATCCGAGTGATTGTAGAATATGATTAAGTAGGAATGAGAAAATCTTAGGAAGGGTATGGTTCCAGTGAAAAGAATATTTAGGAAAAATCAGATTATGATTACAGCGCTTGCGATTATGATAGCGGTAGCAGGCTATCTGAATTTTGCGGGAGAACAGATTGGAGAGGAAGACTTTCTGTCCAAGGATGGAAGTGAAACTGCATTAAACCATGAGATGACAGATATTTCGGAGGAAGATATGTATGCTATTGTTATGACAGACGAAGCAGATGGTATGATAACTGATAATTCGGATCTTGCTAGTCTGGATACAGATTACATAGAGGAGGCAGAAAATTATCTGGCTGAAAACATGGAGATTGTAGGAGATAGTGATGAGTCAAAGGCAGTAATGGAAGTGAATGCAGATGCAGAGGCGGCCTCTGATGAAGAGGTCATTTTGGAAGAAGTACCAGGCGAAGCAGTTTTTACGAGTGCAACAGGCGTGAACAGTCTTGCAGGTGCAAAGCTTTTAAAAGAACAGACAAGAGCACAGAATAAAGAAGCACTATTAGAGATTATTGATAATGCAAGTCTAACAGAGGAAGCAAAACAAGAGGCTGTAGATAGTATGATTGCCATGACAGAGACAGCGCAGCGTGAAACAGATGCAGAAATGTTGTTAGAGGCTAAGGGATATACAGAAACAGTAGTTAGTATTAGTGATGGAACAGCAGATGTTATGGTAGGGGCGGTAAGTCTTACGGATACTCAGACAGCACAGATTATTGACATAGTGCAAAGAAAAACAGAAGTTGCGCCAGAGAATATAGTTATTACCGTTTCGGGAAGTAACGAAAAATAGTGATGCCTTTTTGTCAAAATTGTGGTATAATGTCGCAAGACATTATACTTGCCCGAATGGGCAGGCATCAAAGAATAGAAAACAGAACAAATGGTTGCGGGCAAGAGTATGCTTAATATGTAAAAATAGATAATGGAGGAAATACAAGTGAGTAACATTACAGAGGAAATAAATAAGAGGAGAACATTTGCTATTATCTCGCATCCTGATGCAGGTAAGACTACATTAACAGAGAAGTTCTTATTGTATGGTGGAGCAATCAATTTAGCGGGAAGTGTAAAGGGTAAGGCAACTGCACGCCATGCTGTATCAGATTGGATGGAGATTGAGAAGGAGAGAGGTATCTCTGTTACTTCCTCTGTATTGCAATTCAATTATGATGGATATTGTATTAATATCCTAGATACACCAGGACACCAGGATTTCTCAGAGGATACCTATCGAACATTGATGGCAGCAGATTCAGCAGTCATGGTGATTGATGCGTCCAAGGGTGTAGAGGCACAAACAAGAAAGCTTTTTAAGGTTTGTGGTATGCGTGGAATTCCAATTTTTACGTTTATTAATAAAATGGATAGAGATGCTAATGATACCTTTGAATTGCTTGATGAGATTGAGAAGGAACTTGGTATTGCAACATGCCCTGTAAACTGGCCGATAGGTTCAGGAAAACGCTTTAAAGGTGTTTATGACAGACATGAGAATCATATTTTGACTTTTTCAGATACGGAAAAGGGTACTAAAGAAGGTGAAACAACGATTATTTCTATGGATGATGAAGCAGCATTGATGGAAGTAGTTGGAGAAGAAGCATTAGGAACATTGCGTGATGAAATTGAGCTGTTAGATGGTGCGAGTGTTGAGTTTGATTTAAATGAGGTAAGAAAAGGTAAGTTAACTCCTGTATTTTTTGGTTCAGCCCTTACTAATTTTGGCGTTGAGATTTTCTTGCAGAATTTCTTGAAAATGGCAACAACTCCGCTTCCAAGAATTTCGAAGGGAGAAAGTGTAGAACCAGTAGAAAATGAATTTTCAGCGTTTGTATTTAAAATTCAGGCTAATATGAATAAAGCTCATCGCGATAGAATTGCGTTTATGAGAATCTGTTCAGGTAAGTTTGATGCGACCAAGGAAGTGCGCCATGTTCAGGGAGGAAAGAATATGAGACTCTCCCAGCCACAACAGATTATGGCAGATGAACGAAAAATTTTAAGCGAAGCGTATGCAGGTGATATTATCGGAGTGTTTGATCCAGGTATTTTTTCAATTGGCGATACTGTTTGTATGCCAAAAGATAACATCTGTTACGAAGGGATTCCGACCTTTGCACCTGAACATTTTGCAAGAGTAAGACAGATGGATACCATGAAACGTAAGCAGTTTATAAAAGGTGTAAATCAGATTGCGCAAGAAGGTGCTATTCAGATATTCCAGGAATTTAACACGGGTATGGAAGAAATAATTGTAGGCGTTGTTGGTGTGTTACAGTTTGATGTTTTAAAGTATAGACTAGAAAATGAATATAATGTAGAAATTAAGCTTGAGCCACTTCCGTATGAGCATATCAGATGGATTGAAAATAAAGAAGAGGTAGATTTGGCGAAATTGACGGGTACATCAGACATGAAGAAGATTAAAGACTTAAAAGGTAATCCGTTACTGTTATTCATTAATCAGTGGAGTATTGGAATGACATTAGATAGAAATAAGGGATTAGTGCTTTCAGAGTTTGGACGTGGATAATTAGATGAAATGTAGTGCGGCTTTTCGAAAGATTAGGATTTCTTTCCTGCTAATGTTTATTTTGTTCATGTTAGCAGGTTGTACCAATGATAAGGATATAACGGAAATAATTCCGCAAAGTATGGATTCCTCTATGGAGACACCCAATGAAGTGGAACAGAATGATACAGTGCTGCAGAAAGAGAAGATACAGTCTTCCCCAAATATGATAACAGAAGAGCAGATGCAAAATGTATCAGAAATATATTATGCATATTTTACTTTGGACGAGCCTGAGCGAATACTCTATTTAGAATTATTAGACATTCTTACAAAGCGGCAGGAGAATATAATGGTTTCTACAACAAATGCAGAGCAGTTGAATCAGATTTTTACTTGTGTGATGCATGATCATCCAGAGTTGTTCTATGTAGAAGGATATCAATACACTAAATATACAGTGGATAATAAGGTTACAGGAATTACCTTTTTGGGAACATATTCTATGTCAGAAAAAGATATTGCTCAGAATCAGAAAAAAATTGACGAATATGTAAAACACTGTTTTCTAGGCATGCCACAAACAGAGGATGAATATGACAAGATAAAATATTTGTATGAATATTTAATTCATCAGACAGAATATGACAAAGAGGCACCGAATAATCAAAATATCTGTTCTGTTTTTATTGAAAAACGTTCTGTTTGTCAAGGGTATGCAAAGGCATTACAATATTTGATGCAAAAAGCAGGGATGGTATCAACATTGGTTACCGGATATACCCAGCAAGAAGGACATGCTTGGAATTTAGTGAGAGTTAATGGTGCATATTATTATGTTGATACAACTTGGGGAGATGCCTCTTATGCACTTGAGGATGGGGAAAATCTCTACATGGGGAAAGTTCCGCCAATAAACTATGATTATTTTTTAGTAACAACAAAAGAGCTATGTGTAACACACGAACCGGATTATTTGATTAGACTTCCTGAATGCAAAGAGGAAAAGGATAATTATTATATACGAGAGGGACTTTATCTGACAGAGTATGATGAAGATGTGTTAAAATTGATTTTTGAACAAGCACATATTCAGGAAACAGGATATGTTATGTTTAAATGCAGTGACGAACAGGTGTTTGATGAGGTGAAACAACAGTTAATTGAACAGCAAGGTGTGTTTCGGTTAATGAAGAGTCAGGGATCCACCATTGCATTTACGGATAATCGTGTGCAAAGGACCTTTAGTTTTTGGCTATAGATTAGACTAGGCAAAAAACAATCAGTTTGTTATAATCATATAAAGAATGCTCCATAAAATGGGAAATGGGAGGTTTGAACATGGAAAAAGAAATGGATAAGAGCACTTATGTGTTGAGAAATGGTGAAGGATTTGGAACTGTAAAAATTGCTAATGATGTAGTTGCAATGATTGCTGGTATGGCTGCGACTGAGGTTACAGGTGTAAGTGCCATGTTAGGCCATAATACAAATGAACTTATGAGCAAGGTTGGTATGAAGAAACAGACAAAGGGTGTTAAGGTTGACATCCTTGAAAAGACCGTTTCTGTTGAATTGGCAGTATATCTGGAGTATGGATTTAACATTCCAACAACATGCAATAAAGTGCAGGAAAAAGTAAAAAGTGCAATTGAGACAATGACAGGTCTTGAAGTGGCAGATGTTAATATTAGAATAGTTGGTATTAACATGTCGGAAAATAAATAGTAAACCGAAAACAGAGGATAGATGTAAATGAGCAGAAGAGAGCTTAGAGAACAAATTTTTAAATTCATTTTTAGAGTAGAATTCAATGCTATGGAAGAAATGGCAGAACAAAAAAAACTTTTTTTTGAAGATTATGAGTTAGCACTGAAGGATGAAGATGCTGCATATATTTCAGAAAAAAGTAATAAAATACTTCAGAGATTGGAAGAGATTGATGGTTTGATTAATCAATATGCCAAGGGCTGGACGACAGAAAGAATGAGTAAAGTTGATTTGACAATCATTCGTCTTGCAGTATATGAGATTAAATTTGATGAGGATGTTCCAGCAGGTGTTGCCATTAATGAAGCAGTAGAAATCGCTAAAAAATTTGGACAGGAAGAGTCAGCTGGATTTGTAAATGGTGTCCTTGCTAAATTAGTATAAAATGGGAATGAAGAATGTATATACAGTTGCACAGGTGAATTCATATATTAAGAATATGTTTACGCAGGATTATTTATTGCGAGCTGTATTTGTAAAGGGAGAAGTGAGTAATTGCAAGTATCATTCTTCCGGTCATATATATTTTACGCTCAAGGATGATAAAGGAACTATAGCGTGTGTTATGTTTGCCGGCAATCGTGCCGGCCTTTCTTTCAAAATGGAGGAAGGCCAAATGGTAGTGGTTGGCGGTAACATTGATGTGTATGAAAGGGATGGCAAGTATCAACTCTACGCGAAACAAATCGTGCTTGATGGTGCGGGGCTTTTATATGAAAAATATGAAAAATTAAAACGTGAATTAGAAGAGATGGGAATGTTTGCATCAGAATATAAACAGTCCATCCCCAAATACATTAAGACGTTAGGAATAGTAACGGCTCCAACAGGAGCGGCAGTCAGAGATATAATTAACATTGCAACTAGAAGAAATCCATATATTCAGATTATTTTGTATCCTGCAATTGTACAGGGAGAGCAGGCGGCAGATAGTATAGTGAATGGAATTCGTGCGTTGGAGCATTTCGATGTTGATGTCATGATTGTAGGGCGAGGAGGAGGATCTATAGAAGATTTGTGGGCGTTTAATGAGCAGATAGTTGCTCAAGCCGTGTTTGATTCTAAGATTCCGATCATTTCTGCTGTAGGACATGAGACGGATACGACGATTATTGACTATGTAGCAGATTTGCGAGCTCCTACCCCTTCAGCGGCAGCAGAACTTGCTGTTTTTGACTATCTACAATTTGAAGAACGAATGCTTAATTATCAAAATACGCTCACATATAGTATGCAGAATCAAATAAACAAAAAGAAAAATGAACTTTCAACTTATAAACTACATTTAAAATACCTAAGTCCTATGAATCAAATTCAGGAGAAGAGAATGCAAGGCATGGACTTGGAAGGAAGGTTGGAAACAGGAATGAAGAGGAAGCTGATAGCAAAAAAGCATGAGCTTGCTCTTATCGTCGAGCAAATGAAAGGTTTATCGCCGTTAGATAAGTTGAGCCAAGGATATGCCTTTGTAGAGAATGAAAAAGGAAAGGTTATCCATGATATAGAACAAGTAAAAAAACAGGATTTGCTGCAAATTTATGTGAAAAATGGAACAATTTTGGCAGAAGTAAGAAATGCAAAAAAAGCGGAGGGTGAAAAGTGGCAAAGGAATTGACGCTTGAGCAGATGTTTGAGAAATTAGAGGAGTCCATAGAGAAATTAGAGCAGGAAGATATATCATTAGAGGATTCTTTCAAAATATATCAGGAAGGTATGAAGCTTATTCAGACGTGTAACGAGACAATTGATAAGGTTGAAAAAGAAGTGCTGAAATTAAGTGAAAATGGTGAACTGGATGAATTTTAAGGTAGAAATGTCCCAAAAAACAGAAAAAATAGAAAAAGTTCTAGAAAAGTACCTTCCAAAAGAGGAGGGTTACCAAAAAACAGTAATAGAAGCCATGAATTATAGTGTAAAAGCAGGAGGTAAGAAACTTCGTCCGATGCTTATGGAGGAAACCTATAAATTATTTGGTGGAAATGGTATGGAAATTGAACCGTTTATGGCGGCAATAGAAATGATACATACATATTCATTAGTGCATGACGATTTGCCGGCGATGGACAATGATGATTATCGTAGAGGCAGAAAGACAACGCATATCGTATATGGAGAGGCAATGGGGATTCTTGCTGGTGACGGTTTATTAAATTATGCTTTTGAGACAGCTTTAAAAGCATTTGAAATGAATACAGACAGTGTTAGAGTGGCTAAAGCGCTATCTATACTTGCAAAAAAAGCAGGTATATATGGTATGATTGGTGGGCAGACTGCAGATATAGAGGTTGAAAATATCGGTGAAGAAGTAACACAAGAGCATCTTCTCTTTATTCATGAGCATAAGACGGCGGCGTTGATTCAGGCATCTATGATGATTGGCGCTGTTTTAGCTGGTGCAACAGAAGAACAGGTTGAGATTGTAGAAAAAGCAGCCTATGATATAGGCGTGGCATTCCAAATACAGGATGATATTCTAGATGTAACTAGTACACTTGAGACATTAGGAAAACCTGTAGGAAGCGATGAAAAGAATAATAAAACAACATATGTTACATTAAAGGGTTTGGAAACAGCGAGTCGCGAACAGAAGGAAATGTCGGCACATGCAATAATATTATTAGAGTCTTTGAATATGGAAAATCAGTTCCTGATAGAATTAATTACTAGTCTTATCACACGAATCAAATAGGTGAATACGAAGTGATTATTCGGGTACTGAATAATTACAATATGCGTTAGTATGCAAAGGAGCCAATCTGATGATTTTAGAAACAATAGAAAAAGAAAATGATATAAAAAAAGTAGCACCGGAGAAATGGAATATTCTTGCGGATGAGATTAGAGAGTTTTTGATTGAGAAGATTAGTGTGACAGGAGGGCATCTTGGGTCTAATCTTGGAGCAGTAGAACTGACAATGGCACTGCATCTTAGTTTGGACTTACCAAATGATAAGATCGTATGGGATGTCGGACATCAATCTTATACTCACAAGCTATTAACCGGTAGAAAAGCTGGATTTGAAAATCTTCGTAAATATGGTGGAATGAGTGGTTTTCCGAAGAGAAAAGAAAGTGAATGTGACAGTTTTGATACGGGACATAGTTCTACTTCTATTTCGGCAGGATTTGGATTGGCAAAAGCAAGAGATATTATGAATCAAGATCATACGATTGTTTCAGTCATAGGAGATGGCTCTTTAACTGGTGGTATGGCTTATGAAGCGATGAATAATGCAGCACGTAGTAAGAGCAATTTTATTATTGTTTTGAATGATAATAATATGTCTATTTCTGAAAATGTAGGTGGTGTTTCTAAGTATCTAAATAATATCAGAACAGCGGATAAATATTTGGATATTAAAGAAGGAATATATAATACTCTGAAAGATAAAAAAATGGCAGACACAATTGTAGAAAGTATTCGTAGAGCTAAGAGCTCTGTGAAGCAATTGGTTATTCCGGGAATGTTGTTTGAAGATATGGGATTAACTTATTTAGGACCGGTTGATGGTCATAATATTAATGCCATGATTCGAGTATTTAAGGAAGCAAAAAGATGTAAATCAGCAGTTCTTGTGCATGTTATGACACAAAAGGGGAAGGGCTTTTTGCCAGCAGAAAGACATCCTGCAAGATTTCATGGTGCAGAGCCTTTTGATATAGAGACAGGCTTACCCTCTCATAAAAAGGAAAAGTCAAATTATACAGATGTGTTTTCTACTGTAATGTGTAAATTAGGCGATAGAAATGAAAAATTAGTAGCTATTACAGCAGCAATGCCGGATGGAACAGGCTTGAAACGATTCCGAAATATGTATCCTGATCGTTTTTTTGATGTTGGAATCGCAGAAGAACATGCGGTAACTTTTGCAGCAGGACTTGCGGCAGGAGGCCTAAAACCAGTTGTAGCTATTTACTCATCATTTCTGCAAAGAGCATATGACCAAATCTTACATGATGTATGTATACAAAATCTTCCAGTCGTGTTTGCAATTGATAGAGCAGGACTCGTAGGAAGTGATGGTGAAACACATCAGGGGATATTTGATTTATCGTATTTGTCGTCAATACCTAATATGCACATTATGGCTCCTAAAAATAAGTGGGAACTTTCCGATATGCTTAAATTTGCAGTTGGTTTTGAAGGACCAATTGCGATACGATATCCAAGAGGAGAGGCTTACGATGGTTTGAAGGAATATCGTGAACCGATTCGCTTTGGTAAAGCAGAATGGTTGTATCAGGAAAAGGATATTGTACTTGTGGCTGTTGGTAGTATGGTTAAAACAGCACAGGGTATAAGGGAGAACTTAAAAAATAAAGGATATAATTGTAGTATTATTAATGCAAGATTTGTAAAGCCAATTGATACAGAGATATTATGTCAGGCGAGCAAGACACATTCCTTGATTGTGACGCTGGAAGAAAATGTAGCAAGTGGCGGATTCGGTGAAAAAGTAAGAGAATATCTGGATTATCTTGTGGAAAAGCCACAGATTTTGAATATTACTCTGCCAGATGATTATGTTGAACATGGAAATGTTGATATATTAAGAAAAGAAGTAGGAATTGATGCGGAAACAATTCAAAATAGAATTGAAGCATTATTGAAATAAGGAAAGGCAAAATTTATATTATGAAGGAACGTTTGGATGTACTTTTAGTCAGACAGGGATTGGCAGAGTCTAGAGAAAAAGCAAAGGCAATTATTATGTCAGGCTGTGTTTATGTGAATAATCAAAAGGAAGATAAGGCTGGTTCTATGTTTGATGAGGCCAAAGTGCAGCTTGAAGTCAGGGGCAATACACTTCGCTATGTAAGTAGAGGTGGTCTAAAGTTAGAAAAAGCAATGAGTCATTTTGATATTTCATTAGAGAACAAAATCTGTATGGATATCGGTGCATCCACAGGAGGATTTACAGATTGTATGCTTCAAAATGGAGCGGTAAAGGTTTATTCTGTTGATGTTGGACATGGACAGCTCGCATGGAAGCTTAGAAATGATGAACGTGTTGTGTGTATGGAAAAGACAAACTTCCGATATATGGTAAGGGATGATATTCAAGATGATTTAGATTTTGCGTCTGTGGATGTTTCCTTTATCTCTCTAACAAAAATCTTAGGACCGGCGTATCAACTCCTAAAGCCACAGGCACAGATGGTGTGTCTGATTAAGCCTCAGTTTGAAGCTGGTAAAGAGAAGGTTGGCAAGAAAGGTGTTGTCAGAGAACCGTCCGTACATAAAGAGGTTATCGAAAATGTTATGGATTTTGCAGTAAGCATAGGATTTGAAATTAAGAATCTTGAATTTTCACCAATACGTGGGCCAGAAGGAAATATTGAATATTTATTGCATATATATAAAACAGAAGAACCTGTTTTAAAAGAAACACCAGCACATGAAGTGTATGCAGATTTAATTAGTTCTACTGTAAAAAATGCACATATTACGTTGGATGTTTAAGAAAATTGCTAGAATATTTTTGGATATATGTTAAAATTATAATAAGATGAGAACATGGGAGCATAGATGAAAACTTTTCATATTTATACAAATCAGATGAAGGATGCAGATGGAAGTACCACTGCCTACATAGAAGAATATCTTTTGCAGCGAGGCTGTATATGTAAAGCGCATCCAGACCAAAGCGTAGAAGGCATCATAGTCCTTGGAGGAGATGGAACCTTGTTAAGGGCAGCAAGAGAATATCTAGGGATGAATATTCCTATGATAGGTGTAAACTTAGGAACTCTTGGGTATCTGGCAGAGGTAGAGAAGGATCAGATAGATGCAGCGTTGGACAGTTTGATAGAAGATAAATATGAAGTAGAGAGTAGAATGATGTTAAGTGGTATTTCGGTTATCTCCGGCTCTAGCATGGAACCGATGATTGCATTGAATGATATTGTTATCAATAGAAAGGGTGCATTGCATGTTATTCACTTTAAAATCTATGTAAATGGTCAGCTTCTTAGCAGTTATAGTGCTGATGGCATGATTATTTCTACACCCACAGGTTCTACAGCCTATAATCTTTCTGCCGGTGGACCAATCGTAGAGCCAAGAGCAAGACTCATTATGATGACGCCGGTATGTTCACATACCCTTGCTAATAACAGGACTATCATTTTGGCAGCAGATGATATTATTGATATTGAAATTGCCGAATACAAGCCAGGGGAAAAACAGGAAGTGAGTGCAAGTTTTGATGGTAGACATCCTGTGAACCTAAATGAGGGTGATAAGATTAGAATTATTCGTTCTGATAAAGTAACGAAGATTTTAAAACTCAGTAAAGTGAGTTTTTTGGAAACATTACAGAAAAAGATGCGTATTTACTAAGTGGTAATTCGTGTGAAAGGTATGGTCGTTTAGATGAAAAGACAAAGACATGAAGTCGTAGTGGATTTGATTAATCGATATGATATTGAGACACAGGAGGAGCTTGCGGCATATCTTCGAGAAGAAGGGTTTGATGTAACACAGGCAACGGTTTCTAGAGATATTAGAGAATTAAAATTGTCCAAAATTGCTACTGGAAATGGAAGGCAGAAATATATTATATTTAGAAATGATGACAGCCATTTGGGAGACAGGTTTATTCGTGTATTGCGTGATGGCTTTGTGTCTATGAGTATGGCGCAAAACATACTTGTAGTAAAGACGGTGCAAGGAATGGCAATGGCGGTGGCAGCTGCTATTGATGCAATGAAATTTCCAGAAATAGTAGGTTGTATTGCTGGTGATGATACCATTATGGCAGCGGTAAAATCAGTAGATGATACGATGGTTGTTATGGACAAAATTAACAAAATTTTGGAAGGAAAATAAATTGGAAAAGCTGTAAAGGAAAGCTTTTAAGTAAAAGGAAAGTGCTGTAGCGTAGTGAAAATGAAACAAGAATTTTGTGAGAAATTCTTAGCAAGGTGCGTGCGCTACCACGCACTATTTATATAGATATGTATCAAAATATATGAAATTAGTGCAAGGAATTTCGTATAATGTCTGGGGAGATACATAAGGAGAAAAATATGCTGATAAGTTTGCACGTAAAGAACCTTGCCTTGATTAAGGAAACAGAGGTCAATTTTAAAGAAGGACTTAATATATTAAGTGGAGAAACAGGAGCTGGAAAATCTATTATTATTGGTTCCATTAATCTTGCACTGGGGGCAAGAGCTGATAAGGATATGATTCGTACTGGAGCAGAGTATGCGCTGGTTGAGCTAGTATTTCAAATAACGGATGAAGATGTACTTTCTACAATTAAGCAGTTGGATATTCCTGTGGAAGAAGATGGTATTATTATCATTCAAAGGAAAATTCAGGCAAGCAGAAGCGTTTGTAAGATTTGTGGAGAAACGGCAACAACAAAACAGCTTAAGGAGTTATCAGAGCTGTTGATTGATATTCATGGTCAGCATGAACATCAGTCATTATTATATAAGAAGAACCATTTAGATATCCTTGATTCTTTTGCTGGAAGTGAGCTGTTTTCGATAAAGCAGGAACTTAAGGAAGTATATCAGACCTATTGCTCAATACAAAAGGAGTTAGAAGCGTTAGGTGTCGATGAAGGAGTTAAAGCAAAAGAGCTTTCACTTGCGGAGTTTGAGTATCAGGAAATAGAAGATGCAAAACTCGTTGAAGGTGAAGATGAGGGACTAGAAATAACATATCGAAGAATGTCAAATAGCAGACAAATTGTAGAAGCAGCGTCAAAGGCCTACCAAATGACAGGATCCGGAGATGGGCAAACAGCAGCAGATGCTGTAGGAAGGGCTGTTAGAGAACTGCATTCGATAGAAGGATATGATGATAAAGCCGCTGAACTTGCGATGGAGCTTGCGAATATTGATAATTTGCTAAGTGACTTTAATCGAAATATTGCAGAGTATTTAGCAGATATGGAATTTGATGATGAAACATTTGTAAATGTTGAAGAACGTTTGAATCTATTGAATCATTTGAAGCTTAAATATGGAGGAACCATAGAAAAGGTTTTGGCATATCAAAATGAAGTTGAAGCAAAAATTGAAAAGCTACAAAATGTAGATGCTTATAAGCTTGAGTTGGAAAAAAAGATAAGTAATGTTAAAAAAGAGCTACAGGCTCTTTGCGAAAAGGCATCTGCTATTCGTGCGAAAGAAGCTAAAAAGTTATCGTTTGATATGATACAGGCATTGACAGATCTTAATTTTCTTGAAGTCAAATTTGAGATACAGGTAAGGCGGAAAGAGGAATATTCTTCTAATGGATTTGATGATGTTGAATTTATGGTATCAACTAATCCGGGAGAACCGTTAAAGAACCTTGGAAGTGTAGCGAGCGGAGGAGAATTATCGAGAATTATGCTTGCAATTAAGACTGTTCTAGCATCTAGAGATAAGATACCAACGATGATTTTTGATGAGATAGATACTGGTATAAGTGGAAAAACTGCTTGGAAGGTATCAGAAAAGTTGGGAGTGTTATCAGCAGGACATCAAATTATTTGCATTACACATCTCCCACAGATTGCTGCAATGGCTGACACACATTTTAGGATTGCAAAACAGGCAATAAACCATGCCACAGTCACAGGAATAGTGCAATTAAAAGATGTAGAAGCTATAGAAGAACTTGCTAGACTTTTGGGTGGAGAAGAAATCACAGATGCGGTAAGGGAGAATGCAAAAGAGTTGTTGCAAACGGCAGCAGTTAAGAAGAGAGAATTAAGGTAGGAATAATTTATATAATAGAGTGTGAAGTAACCCCTTTATTAGACGAGAAAATGTCTGATGAAAGGGGTTTTTATGTTAGTATGAGGTGCAGAGTAAAAACGAAAAATCTATAAAAGTATATGCAAAAAATATTCATTTTCTCATCTGTAATTTTTCGAAAAATCCATATACTACGTATGTGCAAAAAAAATGGAAAGCATGGTGATATATATGGAAAATAATGTTCGCAGATATCGTGTATTTTTATATATTTTTTTAGGATTTGCCATAGGAATGTTTTGTTGGGCATCTTATAGTTATTATAAACAAAGTGTACCGGATACTATCCGAATAAAGGCAGGAACCAGTGAGGAGATTAATTTTGGAATCCCTGCATCGGGGCAGATTTTAGCAGATTCGACAAGAGTAATTGCATTGAATCAACCAGTTAAGATTGTGGCAGGCAAAAGGCGGGAATCTTACGAAATGGAATTAAAACTATTTGGGGTTTTACCATTAAAGAATGTAGATATTGAGGTGATTGAAGACACATTACTTACCCCAGTGGGAGAACCTATTGGTATTTATGTAAAAACGCAAGGTGTTTTGGTTATTGATACAGGTGAATTTCAAAGTAAAAGGGGTGAAAAGGTTTCACCGTCTAGATATAAGTTGCAGGAGGGGGATTATCTGACTGCGATTGATGGTATAGCGGTTACAGGAAAAGCGCAGATTAAGGAGTATGTGGAAAAAAGTAAGGGGAAAAATATTATTTTTCAAGTTGCACGAAAAGATGAAGTTATTCAGGTGAAAATAACACCAGAAAGTGATAAACAAGGTTCCTATAAAATAGGAGCATGGCTAAGAGATAGTGCACAAGGGATAGGAACGATGACGTATATTGATCAAAATAACCATTTTGGAGCATTAGGGCACGGTATTAATGACATGGATACAGGAGAATTGTTAAAATTAGGAACAGGATTATTGTATGAGACGCAAATTGTGGCCATACAAAAGGGAGAACGTGGAGAACCAGGAGAATTAACAGGAATTATTGAATATGAAGCTGATAATGTGACTGGAGTCATTTCAAAAAATACGGGAGAAGGAATTTATGGTGTAGTAACGGAAGAATTTCAAAGAAATGAAAGTATTTCTCCGATGCCAGTGGCATTAAAACATGAAATTACGACGGGGACGGCGCAGATATATTGCAATGTAGAAGGAAAAAGAGAGTATTATGATATAGAATTAACAAAATTGTCTTATCAAGAGAAAAACAAAAATCGACAGATTTCTTTTCGTGTAATAGATGAGAGGCTGCTTAAAAAAACAGGTGGTATAGTTCAAGGAATGTCAGGAGCATGTATTATTAAGGATGAAAAGATAGTTGGAGCAGTGACTCATGTGTTAGTAGATGATCCGCAAAGAGGATATGGTATTTTTATTGAAGATATGCTTGTAAACAATTAGCAGTACAAAGGAAGCGCAATGTTTCGAATACTTTGCTAACGAATAAAAAGAGAGAAGTTCATATCAAGAATGCTACGAACTTCTCTTTAGTGCTTTTAATGTAATTCTGTGAAATAAATTGCCTTTTGTTATGCTGTTACAAATGTATAGTTTGAATATGTATGTTCCTGTAACATAGATTCCAATTTATGAAAATCTTTGACAGGGAATGCGTTCCAATTTTCTTCATAATTGGACAAATGTTTGTTTTCGGTATAAATATCAAATTCCCTATATACACTGTCGATGAAATATTTTAAATCAATTTCGGCAAATAGTAATACTTCTTTGACTGGAATAGTATTCATAAAATCTGATAATGAAATTGTTCCATGTGTATGTAAATCTTTCCAATGGCGCGTTTCTGTTTGTGAATAGAGAACATATAGTTGTGTGGTATCATTGAAATTATCTATAAAAAGTATATAGGTACCAGGTGTTTCATCAAAAGAAACATAACCTGTACTTGTTTTGCCGGACAGAAGTTTGTTTACAAGATGAATTAAATGTTTCGCAGCATCGTTTCCCCACTTATTGGATGCAGAAATAGCTGTTCGTTTTGAAGCGGTACGAAGTTCTGCTTCAAACCATCCATTTTCAATAGAATTGATTTTAAAACTAACAGATTGCATATAAATTACCCCTTTTAAAATATCATTGTTTATAAAATACACACCTTAACATAAAATAATATACGATTAATTATACAAGAAGTCAAGATGTATTATAAATCACGTAGTTTTTTATAAAATATTTGATTACTGTTCAGACAGCATCTAGCATTTACTGCTAAGTGTGTAAGAAAGTGTAGTTTAGTTAAGCAAAAATCTGCTTTGGAGAATTGATTGTATTGCAATTTTGCTCGAATAGAAGGGATGAAAGACTCGGTGAGAGATGTTCAAAAACTCATAATAGAAGAAAAAATACAAAAAGAGATTGTAAAATACCAAAATGATATGCAAAAGAATGTACAATTGAAGGCGAAGAGATAAATATATAAATATGGAAGCGTAAGAAAATATACTTCAATTCATGAACACATATTGAAATATGTGGAGAATAATCTATACACAGCGTTTACGTTTGCAAATGGGGGGGTAAAGAATGAAATGTGACAGCGATTTTTTGGCTACAAAAGAAATGTTACACAATTCACACAATTCTACAGAAACTTTGCTATTGCATAGGTGATTAAGGCCTAAAAATGGGCATTCTATCGAAAAAGAAAAATAAATAAAAAAAGATACAATTTCCTGTTGACATATGTTGGACAGAGTGGTAAGATAACCTTCGTCGCTGAGGCAAACAGATAAAGCGACAACAAACGATTTTGATTTCACACATGGAAATGAATGATGAAACAAAAAAGTTTAAAAAAAGTGCTTGACAGGAAATGCCGATTTATGATATTCTAATAAAGTTGCGCCTGACAAGGTAAAACAAATAATAAACACAGAACATTGACAAATAAACAGTAATGCAACCCTGAAAATTCTATTGAGAAAAGAGTTCATAAGGAACTCGTTCAAAGAAAA
>JAXJRB010000036.1:0-2121 GCA_036310845.1 Lachnospiraceae bacterium
GATAAGATGGTCAATATTACAGATGTAAAACAGATTCTTCAACTCGCGATAGATGCCGAGATTAAAGTCTTTCTTGATGGTGGCTGGGGGGTAGATGCGTTGCTTGGACATCAGTCAAGAGTCCATAACGATATTGATATTTTTGTAGAAAAGAAAGATTATCAGAACTTTATAGAGATAATGAAAGCTAATGACTTTTATGAGATTAAGATGGAATATACAACATTGAACCATACTGTATGGAAAGATGCGAAAAACAGGATTGTTGATTTGCATTGTTTTGAATATACGGGCGAAGGTGAAATTCTTTATGAGGGGGATAACTTTCCGGTAGAAACTTTTTCTGGTAAAGGAAAAATTGAGGAGATAGAGGTTTCTTGTATTGAACCATATAGTCAAGTAATGTTCCATTTGGGATATGAATTTGATGAAAATGATGTACATGATGTGAAGCTATTGTGTGAGACATTTCATATCGAAATTCCAAATGAGTATAGATAACTGTAAATTCAAATTTGTAGAGGTTATATTGTGATAAGAGCAGTCAAGGAAAATGATTTATCTGCTGTTATGCAGATATGGCTTGATATAAACATTAAAGCACATAGTTTCATATCAAAGCACTATTGGATGGATAATTATGATATGGTAAAAAAGATTCTTCCACAAGCAGAAATATATGTGTATGAAAACAATGGCACAAAAGAAATAGAAGGCTTTATTGGATTGACAGATAATTATATTGCGGGATTATTCGTAAAAGAAGATATGCAGTCGAAAGGCATTGGGAAACAACTATTGAATTATGCAAAAGGCATTAAATCCAATATGTATTTGAGCGTTTATAATAAGAATATCCGTGCAATTCAATTTTATCAGAGAGAACAATTTGTAGTTCAATCAGAAAACACGGATGATAATACCAACGAAAAAGAGTTGATTATGGCTTGGAGCCGATAGACAAATTCCAATAGTTCTAATAGATAAGAATTTGACAATGCAGTAAGATGTAAAATCAAGTGTTAAAAATTATAGAAACCATTTCAAAGTAGGAGGTTTGTGTGGAAAAATTTCTTAATTATTTTAAATACATATCGCTAGTTGCAGGTATTACTCTTTTGATTTGTTTTGTATTAAGCTTTCTTTATGGATTAAGAGGTGATGTCTATTTGAAAATAGATGATAAAAATAGGAGTTTAGTTTCAGATATGTGTGAAACAGAAGATATTCCTTTGAATGGAAAATTGATTCAAATAGGTTGTAAACAGGGATTAGGTGATTGGTATTTGTATCTATATTACGATGATGATAGTTCAGAACGACGTATATTAGAAGATACTATTGGATTTGAACTGCGTATGTATATTAGAGAAAATGGACAAATTGAAGGAACTAAAGGAGTAATTGTAAATTCTTTAGTAAAGGTGTCTGCATTTATTGTTGGAATATATATAATATGTGTTTTGTATCATCGGATTATAGAAAAAAGAGTTTAAACATTAGATGAAAATTGAGTTTGTCAGAGCGATAAATTCCAATTTATCTAATTGACAGTATGATACAAAAAAGAAACCTGCCCACTTTTAAATTGTGGAAAGGTTTCTTTTTTTCTATCCCTTTAACTTAATGACATTGACTGAAATAGTTCCCCGTTTCGTTCGTTTTTCGTTAACAAATTCCACCCAAAATAGAAAAGCGATGCGTAGGAAACTTTCAGTTTTTTTAGCTTTGAATTTGTCGAACAGTTAAAAATTTGACAGTTAGCAATAAAAGAATTATCATTTTCTTATAATGAAAAAGGAAGATGGATTATGAAAAAAATATTTACACTTGTTTTTATATTACTGATGTGCGCTGTTGTTGCAGCTTGTGGAGGTGGCGATAAAAAAACTGTTCTTAAAGATGGAAGTTATATTATAAAAGCTTCCGAAAACGGAGTGGATATGGAACAGTATTATGACAAAGATGACAATATATTAAAAGAAATCACAAAAAAATCTGATGGTACTTATAGAGAGTTTCAATTTGATAAAGATGGAAATGCATTAAAAGAAATTACAAAAAAACCTGATGGCTCTTACCATGAATTTCAAAATAATATTGACGGAAGCTGTATAGAAA
>JAXJRB010000037.1:0-6688 GCA_036310845.1 Lachnospiraceae bacterium
CTGGCACACACTATTTTTATGTAATAGGAAATTGCTGTAACATAGTGGTAGTTAGACAAGAATTTCGACAGAAATTCTTGCCAAAGTGCGTGCGCTGGCACGCACTATTTTTATGTAATAGGAAATTGCTGTAACATAGTGGTAGTTAGACAAGAATTTCGACAGAAATTCTTGCCAAAGTGCGTGCGCTGGCACGCACTATTTTTATGCTTTTAAGATTTCATCAATATTTGAAACAATAGTTCGAAGATTCTTCATAATATCAGCATCAATTTGGTATTGAAGAAGCTCGTTCAAAATGTTGCGAGCTTTCGTGGCATCGTAGGCTTCCAATGCCTGAAATGCTTCTTGAAGCTGTTCGCCCCATTTTTGAAAAGTGATTTGGTTTCCATTGGAATCAGATGCATGGTTTTTTAAGCCAAGAGACTGTATATAATCTGTGAAAATATCACAGGCTTCATCCCATTCAAAGGAAAGCTTTTCCCAATTGGCACGTACAATATCAAGTTTGCCTGCGTATGCTTCCATTTCATGAAAAAAAGCGGTATCTGTTAGATTTCTAAGGCCAAGAGCATTTGCTTTAACACGTAAGGCATGTACTTTTGCACCGTATTGGAGCAAAGAATCAGGTTGTAAAAGACTAAAAAGTTCATCCTCCTTGCGATGGCTTTCGCCTACAAAAGTAAGCATAAAATCATTGTATTTGTCAATATTCCCATTCATATTTGCCAAGGCAGTATCTACATCTACTCCATTTTTAGCAAGATAATGCATTTTAATTTTGCAATCGGTAATGAAAGTATCAGGAAATTTCTGCATTTCATCAAAAGTCTGTTTTGCATGATATGCCATAAGGGCAAGTTTTTGTTTCTTAAGAAGCAGGCAGGTGTTCTTTGTAATAGTTAAAAACAGGGGATATGCGGCACAGTAAAGGGCAATTTTTGGAAGCATATAAAATAAGGAATATCCTGCTATTGGTAATGAAATATTGCGTATAACCTGCAAGACAGGTGATCCCATCATATTATAATCCCACGCACCAACAAATAGTGCACAAAAGTGCGAGCAAATCATTCCAATCAGTCCTAAGAAAAAGGTATAGTTAGTAATTTTTGGGCTGTAATACAGGCTTGCAATTAACAAAGGAAACAGCCATGCAACAGCAATATAATGAGATAAGGCTACAGAAAGCAAAAAAACAGAAGTTATACTGCAACCTAATATTATAATGGTAAGTAAACGTATTTGATCTATGTTTACAGAATTAAACCATTTCAAAATTTTATTTATAAGTGCCGGTAATAAGAGAATTAGAATGGCAATTGGGGTTAGATAATAAAATATCCATGTAGTAGAAGAAATGATATGTAATAGACCCAATATCCAAATCAATCCTACAATACATGCCATAATTTCCATCCAATGTAGAGCAGATTTATTGGTAATCTGTTTGTTTTCTAAAAATATGCGATTAAAATCGTTGTCCATTGTATCCCTCCGGTAGTACTTTGCCTTTGTGATACTCCCCCAAATATTGATTATTTCCTTCAAAATCATCAGATTCATGGTAGAATCTAAATACTAATAATCAAGTGTGTATTTATTTTATCATATACTTTAGTAGTAAGGAAAGGTTAAAAGTGTGTTCTTCGAAGATAGAAAAAACTTAGGTTACTGGAACGGAGTGAACGGTAACAAGCTTAGAGTTTTTATGAAAACCAACCTAATCAATTAATAAAAAGTGGTTTACAAACAAATGTTCTATTGATATACTAATACGATAAGAGTTTAGGAGTATGACAAAATGAATATACAACAAATAGAATGGTTAATTGGTATGCTTGCTGTTATTTGCCTGTTGGTAGCAGCAGCAGTTACGTTATGCAAAAATTTTCGTAAGCGATATTTAGATAGACAGCTTGATGAAATGGAAGGGCTTGATTTTGAATATTACTGTGCAGATCTGTTGAAATATCATGGTTTTGTAGATGTCGAAGTAACAAGAGGGAGTGGTGATTACGGAATTGATATTCTTGCAGAAAAAGACGGGGTGACTTATGCCATACAGTGTAAGAGGTATAGTGCTCCGGTAGGGGTGAAGGCGGTTCAGGAAGCCTATGCAGGTCGTGATTATTATGATAGGATGGTAGGATGTGTCCTTACCAATCAATATTTTACCCAGCCAGCAGTAGAAGCAGCGAAAAAGCTTAAAATTCTTCTTTGGGATAGAGGGTATCTGGAGAGTATGATGGAGGAGTAATGAACACAGAAGAAATACTTTTTAAAAAGAGATTATCAGAGCTAGCCAACAAGTCGTATACCAATAGCCAATACTTGTTTACAACCTTTTTGGCGTTATCAGAGCTTGATTTATATTATCAGATGGAACGAGAGATTTCTTATGTTCCAGTGACGTTATTTGGTGGAACACAGGATTGTGAGAGAGTTGTGATTCGTTTTGGAAGTGAAGAGCTTTGTGGTTATGAGGAACCGTTTCCGATTAGTTGTATCGAGATCGCACCAATTATTGAAAAATTTGGGGAACAGCTTTCGCACAGAGATTATCTTGGTGCACTAATGAATCTGGGAATTGAACGTAGTACACTAGGTGATATTATTATTATAGAAAAGACAGCCTATTTATTTTGTACCGAGAAAATGGCACCTTATATTATAGATAATTTAGATCAGGTAAGACATACACATGTTAGATGTAAAATAGCAGAGAATGTGCCAGAGAGTACGATTACTAAGATAGAGCGTAAGAATTGTCTTGTTAGCTCTGCGCGTGCAGACAGTGTCATTGCGAAACTTTATAACATGTCAAGAAGTCAGGGTGTAGAGCTTTTTCGTGGGAAAAAGGTCTTTATCAATGGCAGATTAAATGAGAATAATAGTGTGACATTGAAGACGGGTGACAGGGTATCTGTAAGAGGACATGGTAAATTTATTTATCAGGGAACTGCCTATGAGACCAAGAAAGGTAAGCTTTCCGTAGAAGTGGATGTATATGTGTAGGATTAATAATATTTTGGTGTAAAAAGGGAAAAGTTTAATGAAATGCTGGGGTGAGTTATATACGGAAATTGGTAAAATACAATCAAATAATAGTAATTTTCGCTCCATTTTATTTTACTTGATTGCTTTTATTATAGATTATGCTATTCTAAATGCGAAATAGAAGTGTACATGATTGCAGATACATTTAGTATTGCTTGATGATATGGAGAGGGAGAATTTGGTATGGAGAATAAGTCTATTTCCAGTATGACAGAGGGGAGTCCTGCAAAATTAATTTTAATGTTTACTTTGCCGATGCTTGTAGGAAATCTTTTTCAACAACTTTATAATATGGTTGATTCTATTGTAGTAGGTCGTTTTGTAGGGGCAAATGCATTGGGAGCGGTAGGAGCAACCGGTTCGGTAAACTTCCTATTCTTTTCTCTTTGCTTTGGTGTTTCTGCGGGAGTGGGAGTTGTTGTTTCGCAGTTTTTTGGCGCAGAGAGACCGCAGATGGTCGAGAAAGCGATTGCAAATGGGCTCTATATTTTAGCGTTGTCTTCAATTGTTATGAGTGTGTTAGGTGTAGTGCTGGCAAGACCGGTTTTGAGTTTATTAAACACACCAGAAGT
Source organism: Lachnospiraceae bacterium (assembly GCA_036310845.1). GTDB lineage: Bacteria > Bacillota > Clostridia > Lachnospirales > Lachnospiraceae > COE1. Next base: position 3,633 of record JAXJRB010000037.1, read on the forward strand.
TATCTTAGATGATGCAGTTATCTATATGCAGGTGTCTTGCGCAGGAATTATAGCAATTGCTGCCTATAATGGTGTGTCGGCTATTTTAAGGGCACTAGGAGATTCTAAGACACCGTTGTATTTTATGGTAGTGTCTTGTTTTATTAATATTGGTCTTGATTTGCTGTTTGTATTGGAATTTAACTGGTCTGTTTTTGGCGTGGCTTTAGCCACAGTTATTGCACAGATGATAGCGGGTGTTGGATCGTTTATTTATGCGTATCATAAGATTTCCTTCTTCCGAGTGAAAAAGGAGAATCGTAAATGGAAAACGGATATTGCAGGAAGATGTTTCCAGCTTGGATTACCCATTGCATTGCAGAATTCTATGATTGCACTTTCGTGTATTTTCCTACAAGGTGTTATTAATGGCTTTGGTGAGAGTGTAGTAGCGGCAAATACTGCACTTGGAAGAATTGAGCAGTTAGTACAGCAACCATATAATTCACTAGGAGCAGCGATTACTACATTTACGGGACAGAATGTTGGTGCAGGCAAAGTGGACCGTGTAAAGAAGGGGTATCAAGTAGGACTTATTTCGGTTGTTATTTTCAGTTTAGTTATGTTAATACCGGGACAGTTTTTGGGAGAACAAATTGTAGGAATTTTTGTACAGGATGAAGAGGTTATTGCAATTGGTGCAAAAGGGTTTGCAATTACAAGCTGGTTTTATTTCTTTCTAGGTATGATTTATGTGGCAAGAAGTGTATTAAATGGTGCAGGTGATGCGATTTACGCCATGATTAATGGAGTGATGGAGGTGGCAGGGCGAGTAGGATTTGCGCTTCCTCTTACTATGCTTCCATTTATTGGTATGTGGGGTGTATTCCTAACAACAGGATTTACTTGGACAGTGACAGGAATTGTAAGTATGTTACGTTATAAACAAGGTAAATGGGCGAGAAGGCTGATTGAGAAATAACATGAGTAAAGTATTTTAGATAGTTTAAATAAGAATAATAAATAAAAAAGACTCAGAAAGGTACGCGAAATAGAATTCGTTGTACTGATCGGAGTCTTTTTTATTAGAAGAATATTTACGTACATTCTTCATTTTGATGTAATAGGAAACTGCTGGCACGCAATATTTTGATTAAGAATTATGTTGTAACAGGATATTAGTTCTGAATGTCATTTTCGTCAAATGGATCACCGCATTCAGGACAGAATTTAGGTGGATGTGCCGGATCATCCGGTTCCCAGTTACATTTATCACATTTGTATAGTAATGCAGAAGCGGGCTTTTTGCTTCCACATTCGGTACAGAATTTTCCTTTGTTGGTTGTTTTACAGCTTGGACATTCCCAACCATCAGAAACAACCGGAGCTGGCTTTGGCTGACCACATTCCATACAGAATTTACCAGAGTTATCAGCACCACAACTGCATTTCCAGATATTTTCATTGCTTACAGCGGCATCGGGTGTAGAAACTTTAGAAACAGCTTCACTTTCTTGCTGTGCAGCATAGTTTGGTGACATAGGGGAAACAGGTGGAATGCCGGTTCCGTTATTCACCATATTACCATAGCCAGTGTTTGCTCCTACCATAGTTGCCATATTCATGCCTGCAAATGCCATCATTGAACCAGTGCTTTCATTAGCAGCAGCACTCTTTAATGCCTCTGCCTGAGCAAGACCGAGTTTTGCGCCTAGCATACTGGAATTAGTATAAACGGCAGTTTGCTGAATATCTTTGATTCTCTCTAAGTCCTCAGGTGGAATATCAATACTATTGAAAGAAAGTGTAACAAGGAAAATACCACGATTCATTCGCCATGTTGTATCAAGGCTTTCCATAACTTTTCTTCTTACTTCTTCGGAGTGAAGACCGATTTCGCTGTAACGAACCCCTTTTGCGCCTACCGCAGTAAAGGCAGGAATCATACCATTTAGTAATTCTTCTCTTAGCTGATTACTAATATGAGATTTGTTATAGTTTCCAGTTATATTTCCTGACACATTGCGATAAAACAGGATAGGGTCCTGAATACGGAAGGTGTAGGTACCATGACAACGAATGCTTAAATCAAAGTCAATGCCTGTTCTTTGATCAATGACACGAAACGGAAGAGGATTGCTGGTTCCGAATTTATTGTCCATAATTTCTTTGGTATTTATATAGTAAACTCTCTGATCAGTTGGAATTTCACCACCATGTGCAAAGCGTTTTCCAAACTGCTTGAAACTTTCAAGAATACCTTTTCCAAGTCCACCTGCAAAAATAGATGATTCTGTGGAAGCGTTATAAGTATAGACACCAGCCTCAGCACAGACTTCGGCAATAGCACCCTGTGATACGATTAAGGCACATTGTCCATCGTTTACGACAATACCTGAACCGTTACTGATTACGTTATCACTTGCATGGTTGGAAGAATGCTTTGTGTTTTTCTTAGAACCTTTTGTTAATAATACATCAGATGAAAGTGAGTCACAGTAAAAATATTCCAAATACTGGTCTGCAAGCTCACTGGAAATTGCACTTGTAAATGCTTTAATTAATCCCATTTTTTACCTCCAAATTGCTCTCTTTCATTATCTAAGTAACTGTTGAAAAAAATAAGTAGTTCAGACAGTTGATTACATAATATAGATATATTCTATCTTTTGTTCGTGTTTCTGTCTAGCAAAAGATTTGTGCGACCATGTTATTATTGTAAATGCTGTGAGAAGAATTGGTGTTTTTGCACAAAAAATATGAAATGGAAAGATATGCGTTGTCTTATATGTTGACATAATATGAATAATAACTAAAATGATTTAGAAATGAGTAAAAGTTATTATTGCACCAAACGTATGATATTGTTATAATTTAAGTAATTATTTGACAGGTATTAGGAGGAACTGCGGATGCTGATTCGAAGATAACTTGGGAGGTTACAAAGATGAGACATGACATGAATGTGACAAAGAATGCGATTGTTAATGGAAAGACAGCACTTGGTATTGAATTTGGTTCTACTAGAATTAAAGCAGTACTTGTAGACGAGAATAATGAAGTAATTACCATTGGAA
>JAXJRB010000038.1:0-9604 GCA_036310845.1 Lachnospiraceae bacterium
CTCTATAATCTAATTCCTACCACAGAAAAATAGTACATAACCGCACTTTCCTAACGAATAAAAAAGAGACCCCTCATTTAGGATCTCTTTGCTTTTCATATATGCTAGACTCAAACTAGATATCAGCACCCTGCTCTCTTAAGAACTCGATTGCATCGCCAACAGTCTTAACTTTCTTTTCTAATTCTTCGTAAGATACTTCTACGCCGAACTCATCTTCAAATGCCATTACTAATTCAACTAAATCTATAGAGTCAGCTCCTAAATCATCCTTAAATGACGAATCTTCTGTAATCTGAACACCTGTTAAATGTAACTGTTCCTCAATGATTTCAAATACTCTTTCCATTTCAACACTCCTTTCTTCCGTTGATTGACAATATGGAGTATAGTATTACCGTTCTTATTTGTCAACACTTTTTAAAAGATATTGATAGACATCCCTTTTTGTGATTCCTCTGTCCTTGGCAACAAGTTTCATAGCCTCTTTATGGTTCGTTCCTTTTTCCTCATAAATAGCCATATGTTCCTCTATGGAAATCGACTGCCAGTCCGCTTCCTGCTCCTTTTTGAAATCCTCATGGCTCTTGCCTTCCACAACAAGAACATATTCCCCCCTTGGTTCTTCCTCTTGATACATTTTCAATGCATCCTCAAAGGTAGTTGGAAGAATAGTTTCAAAACGTTTGGTAAGCTCTCTACACAATGTAACCCTACGATTTCCAAGTACCTCATACAATTCTTCTAAAGTTCTTACCAAATGATGTGGAGCCTCATACAAAATAATTGTTCTAGATTCTCTTTTTAAATCCTCCAGCACATCTCTTTTTTCTTTTTTATCTGATGGAAGAAACGCCTCAAAGCAAAATCTTCTAGTACTTAATCCCGAAAGGGTAAGAGCCGTAATACAAGCTGCCGGTCCTGGAAGTGATGTGACTAAAATCCCTGCTTCATAGCACATTGCAACCAATACCTCACCTGGATCTGATATTGCAGGAGTTCCTGCATCAGTAATCAATGCAATATTTTTCCCCTCCTGCATTTGTTCTATAAGATATTTTGCCTTTTCTACTTTATTATACTCATGATAACTTGTCATTGGTGTCTTAATCTCAAAATGATTTAGAAGCTTAATGCTGTTTCTCGTATCCTCCGCTGCAATCAAATCAACTGCTTCTAAAGTCTCTCTAACGCGCGGCGTCATATCCTGCAAATTACCGATAGGTGTTGCACACAAATATAATTTACCTGCCATGTAATATATTCCTCTCTATACCTACTGCTTTGTTGCTTGTTCTGTTATACTCTCAGCTCCCTCTTTTGTCACCTCTTTTGCCAGTCTCTCTGCTTCCGCTTTTGCTGCTTCTTCTGCCAGTCTCTCTGCTTCCGCTTTTGCTGCTTCTTCTGCCAGTCTCTCTGCTTCCGCTTTTGCTGCTTCTTCTGCCAGTCTCTCTGCTTCTTGCTTTTCCTGCTTCCAAATTTCCTGTTCAGCTATTGCCTCCTCATCTGTTAACAAAGAATCTCTTTGATACTTTATAGAAGCATTCCACAGAATCCATTCATCAAATCCAGCATCATAAGCACCTCGAATCTGCTCCCGAATCTGCTCTGGACCATATGTAATATATCCATTTACCCATGACGCTGTAAAGCTCTGAATCCATACACGGTTTATTGCTTTCCCTTCTTCAGGTAACACACTCAATTCTTTTGTTGCAGCATTCATTGCTGCATTGACCGTTTTATAAGGTTCAGCGTCTGGTATTTCAATACCATAAACACCTTTTCCATAATGTGAAGGATACACCATCGGACAAATATAATCCAAGTAAGAAGCCATTTCTACATAATCCTGCCCTACAATTTTTTGGTCTACCTTATTATCTATAATAGTTCCGTACACATCCGCTGATACATATACATTCATATCAGAAAGCGCTTCACATGCATATTGTGTAAACTCTGATATAATCTCCACCTTGCTCTTATTCTCTGCTCCCGCTCCAAAATCCAGCTCATCAGATTTTAAATCTGTAGAAAAACGAATATAATCATACTGTATCTCATCAAATCCAACCTTTGCTGCCTCTTTTGATATCTCAATAAGATAATCCCAGACTTCCTTTTCATACGGATTAACCCATGCAAGTCCACTCTTATCTTTAAAAATTTCACCCGTTTTTTTCTTAACAGCATACTCTGGACACTTTTCTGCAAGATAAGGATCCTTAAAGGCAACAATTCTTGCAATCAGATATATATTCTTTTCCTTGCATTTCTGTACGAGTGCTTCCATGTCCTGAATATAACGAACCCCCGCTTCTATCTCGATAACCTTTTCTGACTGCATTTTATAGGTAATACGACCCTCGTCATTCTTTACATCGATGACCATAGCATTCAATTCCGTTTCGTCCACCAACTCAATCAGCTCATCCATTTTATCGATACCAGCAACTGGTCCACTAATATAAATTCCCTTAACCTTTACAGGATTCGGCTTGTTATTTTCTCTTTCGTTAGCTTTTTCTTCTTGTACCACTTCAGTTTGAGATTCCGTCTCTTTTTCAACCCCTTCGTCTTCATAAGTAGCCAAAACAGCTTCTTGCTCTTTTCTTTGACATCCACTTACTAAACAGAAAGTGCTGACTACAAGAGCCAGCATTATTTTCTTTTTTTTATTCTTTTTCTTAATATCCATATATTTCATAAATATCATCCGTATATTCATTTTGTTCTTTATACACAATAAGCGGTTTTTCCACTGTCATACGTGACTTTCCACCTCTACAACCTTCAATTAAAACCATATTCGGCTCCTTATCTACATATGGATGTACAAGCTGCATACGCTTTGGTTCTAACTTGTATTTTGTCATCATCGTAATAATCTCTGCCAATCGAAATGGTCTGTGAACCATAAAGAAATATCCACCGGGCTTCAAAAGCAACGCTGCATTTTTGACAACATCCTCTAACGTACATAATACTTCATGCCTTGCAATTGCCTTCGGAGTATCCGGATTAGCTATTCCATGCTGCCCAATCATATAAGGTGGATTACAAGTTATAACATCAAAAGAAGCAGCTTGAAAAAGATTACCTGCTTCCTTGATATCTCCAGTAACAATATCTATTTTTTTTTCTAAATGATTCAGAAGAATGCTACGTCTTGCCATATCTGCACTCTCCTCCTGAATCTCAAGTCCTGTCAAATGAGCAGCTTTTGTCTTTCCTTCCAACAATATAGGAATGATTCCCGTACCAGTTCCCATATCTAGTACCCTCGCTCCCGTTTTCACTCTGGCAAATCCAGACAATAATACCGCATCCATTCCAAAACAAAATTTTTCGGAATTCTGAATAATCCGATAACCATTTCTTTGTAGATCATCAATCCGTTCGTTTTCTCTTAATTCTATAGAACGTGTCAGATTATCCATCATTTCCTCCTTAGTTATCATCCAGCTTAGATCTTCCTTCCTGTTTCTCAAGCTTCTCTAATTCCTTGAGTTCCTTTAGCTCAGCTTCTGACATACCATCCTGCTTATCTCTACGCTGTCTCTTCTTAAATCTCAGTTGCTCAACCTTATATTCCTTAATCTCTTTTTCATCATCTGTTTCAACAATAACTTTTACCAGCTGACGAAGTACATTAACACTGTGTACCTCTCCTTTTAGTCCATCATCTGCAGTAACATAATCACCAACATTAGGTAACTTTTTGTTCAGATACTCATATGTCTCCTCTTCATGCTTCAAACAACACATAAGTCTTCCACAAACACCTGAAATCTTGGTCGGATTCAAAGAAAGATTCTGTTCCTTTGCCATTTTAATGGAAACGGGAACAAATTCTGATAAATGCGAATGACAACATAACGGACGACCACAAATACCAATACCGCCAAGAATCTTTGTCTCATCACGAACACCAATCTGACGAAGCTCAATCCTTGTCTTAAATACAGAAGCTAAATCCTTAACCAATTCTCTAAAATCAATTCTTCCATCTGCGGTAAAATAAAACAAAACCTTATTATTATCAAATGTATATTCAGCATCTATCAACTTCATATCAAGCTTATGCTTTCTAATCTTTTCCAAACAAATTTTGAAGGCCTCTTTTTCCTTGATTTTATTGTTGGCCTCCTGTTCTATATCTCTCTGCGTTGCCACACGAAGTACAGGCTTTAAAGGTGCTACTACCTTCTCATCCTCTACCTCCTTAGGATCTCCTACTACCGTTCCGTACTCAACCCCTCTTGCAGTTTCTACAATTACATGATCCCCTCTTTTTACATCAAATTTTAAAGGATCAAAAAAATAAATTTTACCTGCTGTTCTAAATCTTACGCCTATTACCTTTACCATATCTATAACCTCACTCTTTTTGTGATTCACTCTCCTTCATGAATCATATCAATCTATATTACTAGTCATGTTTTCGCTATCTGTGAACTTTACAAGTTCTTTAACCCTCTGCAAACACATTTATTCAAAAAATACTTAACTTTTTTTCATTTCCATAAACAATAATTCCATCGTTAAATCAAAATTTACATTTGATTTGATGCGACTTCTTGCCTGCTCAATTGCTCCAATTATCTTTTCAATTGCTACATAGGAATACTTCTCTCCTATTCGTTCAATATCTCGTATTTCCTCTAAAAAAACAAGGTGTTTTCTATCTTTACATGCTTTATATAACAAAATATCCCGATACCAAATAAAACATAAATCAAGATAGTCCTCTATATCAAACTTTTCTTCTGTAATCTTCTTCGCAGCTGTTGCCATCTGATGAATCTCCATTTCAAAAATGGATTTCAAATTGCTCAAAACCTCCGCTTTCATTGTATCAAATTCTTCATTTGAAGCTAATTGGATTGCTCTGCCAACATTTCCTCTAGCAAATGAAGCACAAATACTCGCTCTATAATCGGGAATCTGTGCCTTCGTCATCAAAAAATGCTTAATTCTATCATCTGAAACAGGCTTTGTATTCAAGGACACACAACGACTTAAAATCGTTGGAAGCATTGCTTCTGCCCTTGTCGAAAGAAGCATAATTACCGCATACTCTGGCGGCTCTTCCAAAGTTTTTAACAAGGCATTCTGCGCCTGTACATTCATTTTCTCTGCTTCATCTACAATATATATCTTATATGGACTACTATACGGTTTAATCGCAATGTCTCCATTAATCTGTGTTCTGATATTATCAACACTTATTACATTTGGCTTATCATGCTCTACATAAATTATATCCGGATGATTACCATTTAAAGCCTGTTTACAGGAACGACATTGATTACATGGTCTATCTCCTTCTGCCTCGCATTGTAGCGCTCTTGCATAAATATCAGCAATCATACATTTTCCCGAAAGTCTTTCTCCTTGAAAAAGATACGCATGTGATATTTTCTTATATTTTAAGGCATTTTCTAGATTCTGTGTCATCTGTTCCTGTCCCACAACCGAATCCCAATTTGTTTCGTGAAACGGCCCTGTATGTGTCTGTTCCATTTGAGAATACATTCTCCTTTTCTAAACCAATGTTACATATTATTTCACACTATAAATTATTGTAGACTTCAAACCAATACGTATTATTCTTACATTGATTCTCTGCAAATTTCCCCAATCTTGTATCCTCAATCAGGTAAAAATATCAAGTAGCAACCCTCTAATTTCTCCTACCTTAGCCAATATACTAATCGTATCCCGTTCGTCCTTCACTAACTCTTGTGCCAGCTCATCAAGCTTCTCGTCAACCAAACGAATAATACCATATACTCTATGGCGACCACGCCGATCAAGAAAATTCTCTCTCGAAAACTTATGAGACCGGTTCACAATCTCATTCATAAATTCTTTAATTAGAGAACGATATTTTCGCATATCCTTTACGTCCATGCGCTTTATTATCTTGTCTCCCTGCATAACAATTTCTTCCATCATAAGATTCAATCGATCTACCAAAGCAGCTTCCTCTATATTACTCGCAAGCATAAATTTAAACGTATTATCTGTAGGTTGTATGCTTTGCTGTTGGTCTATTGGCATCGACTGCTGAACCTGATCTACCTTGATCTCCATGTGTCACCCCTTATTTTTTATGCTCTTCCGCATTCTATTGATGCATTAACTATCTACAACAATAATTCCCTTTTTTATATAAATACTGTAATTATTTCATCTCTTAACAATTACAATATAAAATTCATTTTCATTCATTTCAACTTACACACCGTATTGTGATATTGATGTATAAGCAAAATTTTCCCTATTCGCACTTAACATAAAACCATTGTTTAGTACTTTCTTATTTTACATGCTTAAATCTAATTAAAATCGTTTCTAACAATAGATTTTGACTTAATAATACTACATTTCCTCACATAATCTGCCGTATAATGCAAATTCCTGTTGAATAGTCACGAAACAAATACATATTCTTACTAGCAATAAAATCATTCTCTATTCACTAGAATATCGTATTGTATTTCATACAAACACTTTTCCAAATCATTGTTTACATAAATTTTTTCAATTCCTGCTTCTTTTAGTTTTGTGCAAGAGAAATCCTGGCAATCTGCCAAAAATCTCCTGCACATCTCTTCATATTTAGGCTTACTCTGAGTTTTTTCTCTCTCTAATGCTCTTGTCAAACGCTCGCCATCATCTAAATCAATATAAATAGGAATTACCCTATTTATCCCAAAATAATTTCTTATTTTGATATAAGATTCTAATGTTCCAATAATCAAATAGTTATTGTTGGTAAGATCAATCTGGCTATCCTTCACCATATAGTAATACCAGATTCCATGTATTGTATCATAAGCACGGCATTCAATAATCTTGCCTTGCTCCTCTAGCTGATGCATAATCTCAACATCTGTAAAATGATATTCTATACCGTCCTCTTCGCCCTCGCGAATCGGACGTGTCGTATACGATACAATTCTATTAAGTTTAAGCTCACTATTCTGCAAAAGACTCTTATATATCGTATCTTTACCGGTAGCACTTTTGCCCATGATACAAAAAATCTTACCCATTTTATTTATTTATACCTCAACTACTCGAATCATATTTGTCTTACCTGAGATTCCTAATGGAACGCCTGCAGTTAATACAACTTTTTCTCCTTCATGGATTAATCCAGCTTTCTTACATGCCTCAACAGCTGATTCAAATAGCATTTCTGCACTGTCAGCCTTTTCAATTAGTAAAGGTGTTACACCCCATAAAAGACTTAACTGACGATATACATTTTCGTCTACTGTACAGCTAATAATCTGACAAGTAGGCTGATATCTTGCAACCATGCTTGCTGTAAATCCTGACATTGTAACTGTAATAATGGCAGAAGCTTTTACATCTTTAGCCATTGTACAGCATGCATGAGAAATAGCAGTTGTAACATCTTCATTCTGCTCATCGCTTCTCTTTAAAAGTCTAGCATCATAATTAATATCCTGTTCTGCTCTCTCTGCAATTTTAGCCATAGTGGTAACTGCTTCTAAAGGATAAGAACCAGCTGCACTCTCACCACTTAACATAATAGCAGATGTTCCATCATAAATCGCATTCGCAACGTCTGTTGCTTCTGCTCTTGTAGGTCTTGGATTCTTAATCATAGAATCGAGCATCTGTGTTGCTGTAATAACAATCTTGCCCTTCTTCAAAGCCTTTTTAATCATCATCTTCTGGATAACTGGAACTTCCTCCATAGGAACTTCAACACCCATGTCACCTCTAGCAACCATGATACCGTCAGCAGCATCCAAAATCTCATCTAAATTGTCAATACCCTGCATATTTTCGATTTTAGCAATGATCTTCATATGACCACCGTTTTCAGCGATAAGCTTTCTTACCTCTTCAACATCTTCCTTCTTTCTTGTAAAAGAAGCAGCAAGATAATCATATCCCATCTTAATACCAAATAAAATATCCTGCTTATCTATTTCACTTATATATGGCATAGAAAGAATCGCACCAGGTAAGTTAAGTCCTTTACGATCAGATACATAACCTCCGTTTAAAACAGTACAAATAATCTCTGTTCCTTTAATTTCCTTAATTAATAATTCAATTAAACCATCATCAATTAATAATCTCTTTCCAACTTCAACATCATTTGTAAGATTTTTATATGATACAGATACTCTCGTAGAGTCACCCATAATATCTTCTGTTGTCAATACAAATTCCTGACCACTCTCTAAATAAACTTTACCACCTTCAAAATCACGTAAACGAATCTCTGGTCCTTTTGTATCCATCATAGTAGCAAGTGGAATATTCATCTCTTTTGCAAGCTGCATAGCTCTTTCAGACTTTGCTCTATGTTCCTCATAGTCTCCATGTGAGAAATTGAAACGAGCAACATTCATGCCAGCTGATAAAAGCTTTCTTAACATCTCTTCATTTTCAGATACTGGTCCTATTGTACATATAATCTTTGTCTTTCTCATTATTTACAATAATCCTTTCTTTTTACGACAATACTTTTTAATAACTCATGCCCCATTATAGTTATTTAAATATACCGTTCCTTTTTAGTTATATAGTTTTTACCTTTTCCCAATTTTAATTATTTAATACGCGTTCCACATTTCCCTGATGAAAATGAAGAGTCTCCATTAGTGAACAGTACTTATCTGCACATGTTACAAGCCATCCTTCTCGACAATTTGGTGGTATAATTGTCAAAGGCCACATATGTCGGCAAATAATAACTTCCTGCCTCTTCGTAAGCTCATATTCCTTTTTTGCATTATTTAGTGCAATCCTCGGATGAAAAATACCATGAAGTCGTAAAGGATTTTTAGCTTCTCCTACATGCCAGTCATATAAAAAATAATCATGTAGCAATGCGCCTCGAATCAAATCTCTATTGTCACATTTGATACCAAACTTATCCCGTATCCACAAGCAAGTCTTTGCTACATTAATACAATGTTCATATACTGTCATTGTTCCATGCTGTATATGTTTTTTTGTCATTTGAAAATTATCGGATTCTAATATGTCTTTCGCATATTGTTCTATTTCTTTGTTGTACATTTTATTAATGATATACCTTTCCGACTTTAATTGAAACACCATTAAATAACCACTATAGTATATCATATATCTAAAAAAAAAACACGATATATACCGTGTTTTTTCTTATTTTTTTAATAAAAAATTTATTATATTTGATGCGACATACTTATACATGTTTTAAAATACTTCTCTAATCTTCTTCCAATGAAAAAGTCTTTGTCTAACAAAATTTACCAACATCAATTTCTTACTTTTTTATAGTAGTATTTTATAATATAAAAAATGCCCAGAGCCGGAATCGAACCAGCGACACAAGGATTTTCAGTCCTTTGCTCTACCAACTGAGCTATCTGGGCATTAAGACATATGTCTTGAGTAGCGGGGACAGGATTTGAACCTATGACCTTCGGGTTATGAGCCCGACGAGCTTCCAGACTGCTCCACCCCGCGTTATTCAGTTAAATGGATGGAGGTGGATTCGAACCACCGAAGCAATTTGCAGCAGATTTACAGTCTGTCCCCTTTGGCCACTCGGGAATCC
>JAXJRB010000039.1:0-30713 GCA_036310845.1 Lachnospiraceae bacterium
TACAAGAACCGCTTATTTCAGCGAAGTGTAGAAGGGGAGTCCGAGAATTGAGAGCAACACTCTGACTCCCCACACTCCACTAAACTTGCATTTAGTCGCCACCACCCCTAAAAGGGGTGGCTCGACTCGCTGGGTATAACCCCTTGACACTCGACAGCGTCTCAAGGCGCCCAGACTTTCTCTTCGTTCAAGTCACTATTGCACTTGACGCGTTGCTTATACCCCTTGAAGGGGTGTTTGTACTACTTCGACCTAACCCTTAAAAGGGTCCTCATACTCTTTGACACTTAATTTGTCTTGCATAATGTCATACTTCTCTTGGTCTTGAATATACTTCTTGATTGTCGCTTCATTCAATCCTACTGTACTGACATAATATCCTTCTGACCAAAAATGACGTTTTCCAAACTTATACTTTAAGTTTGCATGTCTATCAAATATCATCAGCGCCGACTTTCCTTTCAGATATCCCATAAAACTTGATACACTCATTTTAGGTGGTATGCTTACCAACATATGAATGTGATCCGCCATTAAATGCCCTTCTATTATCTCTACTCCTTTATATGAACATAACTGTTTTAAAATATCTCGGATATCCGCTTTCAATTGATTATAAATCACTTTTCGTCTATACTTTGAAGTGAATACAATGTGATACTTGCACATCCACTTTGTGTGAGCTAAATCATAATTTTTATTCGCCATAAAATCACCTTTCCTTTCTACAATAGTGCCTGAACAACTCTATTGTAACGGAAAGGTGATTTTTTTTGTATAACACTTTGTCTCCACCCGCATAGCAGGTGGGTTTAGGTTTCGGGCATTTCCATTTTTCGGAACGCGAAAAACTCCAATGCCCTCAACAGGCTAAAGCCTATACCCAAAAAAAGGACTTCTTCACGAAGTCCTTTCAAGTTTTTCATTATTTAATTGTGATATTTCCTTTTGACGTTGCATACTCATCTCCAATAATACCATTCAAAGAATTTACATATGAGATAAGACCTTCTGCATCAACAACTCCTGTATCAATCACCTTAGAAGCCTTTGTAAATACATAATAAGTATCTCCGCCGTCTGCCATAAAGTTGTTTACCGCAATATTGTAAGTTGCATTTATATCAAATTTTTTACCACCTACTGTTTCTATCGTTACACGACTACCTGGATTAGCTGGCGCATAATAAGTTGAATCCGGATACTGCGCCCCCTGCTCATAAGGAACAGATGTATCAAGTGTAAACTTAATGCCTGAAACTTGTGGAAATCCACCAAGTGCTTCCGGGCAAGCTGAACACGATGCTTCTAATGCTTCTAACAACTCTGCTCCAGATACTGTTACGATAGAAATGGTATTACCATATGGGAATACCGTATATAGCGTATCCATAGAAATATCTCCCGCCTCTATCGTTGCTCTAATACCACCACCATTTTGCACTGCGCCGTCAATTGTCATGTCAAGTCCATTTTCTGCAACGTACGTCTCCGCAGTATGCTTGTAAGCATCCGCCGAAAAATCACCAAGATTTGTCTCCTGTGTTCGAACACCCGGATTACGTTCTCCATCAAGCTTATTTAATGTTGTAGCAAAAGTACCAGCATACACTTCATCTACCACCTTATCAAAGCTTGCAACAAATTCATCCATGGATGGACATCCACCCACATGATACAGGTCATTTACAAGCGTTGCCTTTGTATTCTTACCATCATATACAACAACGCCAATATTATTCAAATACTCACCTGTACTTACAATCTTGGTTCCCTTATAATCCATACCTTCTGATAACTGTGTATGACTATGTCCATCTACAAACAAATCAATACCATCCACTGTATTTAATACATCAAAAGAACGTTTTCCTTCACTCTCTGCATCTTGTCCAAGGTGTCCAATGCAAATAATATAGTCACAATCCTGTGCCTCCAGGAAATCAACCTGTGCCTGTGCACAAGCATACAGCTCAGCACCATCAAGGAATGTAACATCCTTTACATTTTTAGGACTAGACTTTGTCTGTGTTTCCGGCGTATCAAGCCCAAATACACCAACCTTCATATCATCAAAGCAAAAGATTTCATTATCATCAAGGTAAGGTGAACCTGTTTCTTTACTGATGACATTCGCATCTAAAATTGGAAAATCAGCTACTTCTGCCATTGCCTTTAGCGACTCTAATCCAAAGTCAAATTCGTGATTTCCAAGTGAAACTGCATCATAACCAGCTACATTCATAAAATAAACAGAATTCAATCCTTTATAATAATTTACAAGATTTGTTCCTTGCGAGAAATCACCCGCATCCAATAATAATACATTTGCCCCAAGCATTTCATAATATCCCTTTAATGCTGCTACCGAAGATATACCTAAACTACCTTCTTCTATATCCTTCTCAAAATGCCCATGCATATCATTCGTATGAATTACTACAAGCTTCCCTGACATATCTGCTGCTTCTACTGTATTTATCGGGGCATATACCGATAAACCAATTACCATTGCAAGACTTAATCCACCACCAATAAACTTAATCTTTAATTTGTTCATATAATGCCTCCTTCGCACTTTATAGATTAGTACTATTTTCCATCCATCATTATAATCCTATGATACGTTTCACTTCTAATTATGTCAACCAATTCTATGCTATTTACATGTTTTTTACACAATTTATCCGCAAAATTGCTTCTGCAACACTTAACCGATATATTCCTTATACTTTTTGTCATTTATAATATCTCAAGAAATTCTTATTATGTAACAGCAATTTCCTATTACGATTAAGATGTCAAAAGGTGGTATTCAAAATGTAGTATGGGAATTTGCACAAAAATATATAATAAGCAAACGTCTCAAACTGCGCTTTTAGCGACTGACGAAATCCACCAGTTATGGAGACTAGACTCAAAGCCTTTGCTGAGAGGCTTTAGTCGTAGTTACTGGTTCGTTCGTCAGCGCGTTGCAGTTGTTTGCGTTTATATTTTTTGTGCATTTTGCCTTAGGATAATTTATATACCACCTTTTGACACCTTAATCCTATTACCCAAAAACGCCATTGCACGTTTTCACCTACATGCAATGGCGTCTTCTTCTTTTCTATAACTTATTAAACGGATCCATATACGTTCCTACCGGGTCGAGTTCTTCCTCAATACGTAGTAGCTGATTATATTTTGCAACCCTATCACTTCTACAAGGTGCCCCCGTCTTAATCTGTCCCGCATTAGTAGCTACTGCAAGATCAGCGATAAAGGTATCCTCTGTTTCACCACTTCTATGGCTAATGACTGCTTTATAACCATTATGCTGTGCCATCTCAACCGCTGCTAACGCTTCGCTAACTGTTCCGATTTGATTTACCTTAACTAGAATCGCATTCGCGACTTTAAGCTTAATTCCTGCATCCAATCGTTTCGTATTGGTTACAAAAAGGTCATCTCCAACAAGCTGTACTTTGTCTCCCACACGTTTTGTCAGTTCTTTCCAACCATCCCAATCATCCTCTGCAAGTCCATCTTCAATCGAAATAATAGGATAACGCTTAATTAGTTCCTCATAATAAACAATCATCTCTTCTGTACTTCTTGTAATCTGTTCTTGTGACTCACACACATCTCCAAGACATTCTTCTTGGTTTTTCTTGTTGCGAAGCTCTGTTTCTCCCTGAAAATGATATTTTCCATCCTCTTCATTATATAATTCAGAAGCCGCTACATCTAACGCAATCTTAACCTCTGTGTCGGGCATATATCCTGCTGCCTTAATTGCTTCTACAATCAAATCCAACACTGCAAATGCATCCGGTAAATCCGGTGCAAAACCTCCCTCATCACCAACTCCGGCTGACAACCCTCTCTGATGACAAAGTTTCTTCAAGTTATGATAGATTTCTGCACAAATCCGAAGTCCCTCTGCAAAATTAGCCGCTTTCACCGGCATAATCATAAATTCCTGAAAATCTACGGTATTAGTAGCATGTCTTCCACCATTTAATATATTCATCATCGGAACTGGTAGACGGCTTGTATTTACCCCACCAAGATAACGATATAATGGAATTCCCAATGCATTTGAAGCAGCTCTTGCAACCGCCATAGAAACACTAAGTGTTGCATTTGCTCCTAAATTTTCCTTATTCTCTGTACCATCCGTATCAACCAACAGCTTGTCAATCCATTTTTGATTGGTAGCATCAACACCTAATAATACATCCTTTATTTTGGTATTTACATTTTTTACTGCTTTCTGGGTTCCTAATCCCATATAACGCAGCTCTCCATCTCTTAACTCTACTGCTTCAAATTTACCAGTACTCGCACCTGATGGAACTGCAGCACTTCCCGTATAAGTATCATTTATTGTAACAATTGCTTCTACGGTTGGATTCCCTCTAGAATCCAAAATCTCTCTTGCATGAACATCCGTTATCAGATAATGCATAAAAACTACCTCCACTTTGTAAATAAGATATACATCCTATTTTATCCAAAATGGAGGTATGCTATTCATTTCCTTACTATCGTGTGTCTTCGTTCTATATAAGCTCCAACAAAATTACAAGATATTATATCTTGCAACAAAAGCAAGAACTTCCTCTTCACTTACCGGTTTTGAATAATAATATCCCTGCAGATAATCACAGCCTAAATCCGTAAGCGCATTCTTTTGTTCCTCACTTTCAACACCTTCTGCTACAATTTTTCTTCTCACATCATGGAACATTGATATTAGATTCTTCAGTGTTATGTAATTATCACGATCATGGAATGCACTCCATACAATACTCTTATCCAGCTTAATAACATCAACCGGATATTCCAATACCCTTACAAGATTCGAATAACCAGTTCCATAATCATCCAGTGAAAAAGTAAATCCTAAACTTTTAATTCTTGCAAGCTGTTTTTTCAGCCGCTCTTCATCAAAATTAGTTGCCGTTTCTGTAATCTCCAAGTTGATTTGCTTTGGATCAACACCATATTTATTAAGATAAAACTGCAACTTTTCCGTCAATTTCTTATCCATACACTGCATAACCGATAGATTCATTTCCACAAACTCTATCCCCATATCTTCAAGTCTGTTTTCTTTCACAAAACGAAATACACTATCAATTACATACTCGCTAATTTCCATTATTTTTCCATTATTTTCAGATATAGGAATAAATTCTTCTGGTGAAACATATCCTAATACACGATCATTCAAGCGAATCAATGCCTCTGCAGAGATAATTTTATTCGTCTTCGTTGATATGATTGGCTGATAAAACATTCTAAATTCCTTTTCAACCAATGCACGTTCAATGGCTTCTTCCACACTTCTGTAACGATACATCTGATCAATTCCAATATTATCACCGTGAATAACTTCTAGCGGTTCACTGCTACGATATCGCATGTCATCACAAGCAGTAAAATATTTATAAAAATTCTTTTTATTAATTTTTCCACTTTCCAAATTTATAACGGCAACAAATAGATTCAAATGAACATTCACATTATTCAAATCAAAGGTCGACTCCACCCTTTCCCTTAACTGTTTAAAAAATAACTCTTCCGAAAATTTTTCTCTCTTATGAACAATAAGTACATAGCGCCCTACTCCCAAATAATACATAGCGGGAATTCTTACAAATTTTCGCAAACACGACGCCAGTTCTGCAATCACCTCAAGCAAAGCGCTTTCATGCCAATTATTTATGATATATTCATAATTTTTAAGTTTTATCAAATATACAGCTTTATTCCCACGCTTACCAATCTCTGCTTCCACATATTGTTCAAAAGCTTCACGATTCAAAAGTCCTGTCAAACTATCCTTATAAAAATCTACTACGGTAATCGTTAATGTCAAAATGAGTATATTAGTGACCAATGTTGAATAGTATAAGCTCTCATCCCTCGTTAATACGAAATGAATTGACTGCATTACAGCAAAAACAGCTACTAAAACGACACTTTTACCAAATATCTGTGGTAATAAATGTCTCTTTAAAAAAGCATACGCTGTTGCCCCCAACCCATAAATTGCTCTTACCAAAATCAGAACGGGCATAAAACTTCCTATATAATATACACCATCCTGCACATAGCATACCAAATGTGTCCATGGAGATGTTATCGCCAGCAAGCACACCAATATACCAGGCCCCAAAAAAGCAAAATGATTCCATATTTTATGGGAGTCAAACGGACTTATCAGACATAGCATAAAATATGCGTAAAGCGTATATACCAATACTGTTAATGCAAAGTGTACGGCTCTTTCCAGCGAATACAGTGTATCACTATACCCCACAAATCCTTCTTCCATTGCAACGCTTAATAGCCTGGTAAAATACATAAGTATACCCGCACTCATACAAGCCTTAAGCACTTTTCTATAATATGACTTATCCTTTATACTAACATGAAAAAACCAAAGACAAATAAACAACATTGTAATAATCAGTAAATTATATGCAACTTTCATATGAATCACCGCCCCAGCTCCCTGTTATACCCTTTTCGCTACGAAAAGCTTTCTTTTGTATGATATCATTCTTATTATATCATTATTATCAGTCTTTTCACAAGTATTAGTTTTGTTTATAGTTTTTAACAAAAAGAGAACAAAAAAGCCAAGTATAATCTGCCTATTACAACAACATTATACTTAGCTTTCTTGATACTATTGATTACTCAACCTATTCTTATTTCAGTACTTACATAATTAACTTATTTTTTAATTAATAATGACTTTCCTGTCATTTCAGCTGGCTGTGTCATTCCCATTGTTTCAATTAACGTAGGAACGATATCTGCAAGACATCCACCTTCTCTTAATGTGTAATCCTTGTCATAGTTTACTAAGATAAATGGAACCTCATTGGTTGTATGTGCAGTAAATGGTGCACCTGTTTCATAATCAACAAGCTGCTCTGCATTACCGTGGTCAGCACAGATAAACATTGTACCATCAACAGAAAGAACTGCTTCAACTGCCTTTCCTACACACTCATCAACAGCTTCTACAGCCTTGATTGCAGCATCTTCTACACCTGTATGACCTACCATATCAGGGTTTGCAAAGTTAATGATAATTACATCATATTTTCCGGACTTAATTGCATCTGTCAACTTATCACAAACAGCATATGCACTCATCTCTGGCTTAAGATCATAAGTAGCTACATCCTTTGGAGAAGGAACAAGTACTCTTTCCTCATCCTTATTTGGTTCTTCTACACCACCGTTGAAGAAGAATGTTACATGAGCATACTTTTCTGTCTCAGCAATTCTTGCCTGTGTCATATTATTAGCTGCAAGCCATTCACCAAAAGTATTAGTTACAGCAATCTTGTGGAATGCAACAGACTTGTTAGGGATTGTTGGATCATACTCTGAGAAACATACGAAAGTAACTTCTGGTCTCTTTCTTTCAAATCCCTGGAACTCGCTATCGTTATCACAGAATGCTCTTGTAATTTCTCTAGCTCTATCAGGTCTGAAGTTAAAGAAGATTACAGAATCGCCATCCTTAATGGTAGCAATTGCCTGTCCATTTTCTGTAACAACCGTTGGCATTACGAACTCATCTGTCTTGTCGTTATCATAAGACTGCTGAATAGCTGCAGGGCCAGATACTGCTGTCTCACCTTCTCCATTCACCATTGCATTGTATGCAAGCTGTACGCGGTCATAGTTGTTATCTCTGTCCATTGCATAGTAACGTCCCATTACAGAAGCAATCTTACCTACACCGATTTCAGCCATCTTAGCTTCCAAATCTTCTGCAAATCCTTTACCGGATGCTGGAGGTGTATCACGTCCATCTAAAAAGCAATGTACATATACCTTATCTAAGCCATTCTTCTTAGCAAGCTCTAATAAACCATATAAATGTGTATTATGGCTATGAACACCACCATCAGATAATAAACCAAATAAATGAAGTGCAGAATTCTTTTCCTTACAGTTCTTTACTGCTTCTAATAATGCAGGATTCTCAAAGAATGTACCATCCTGAATTTCTTTTGTAATTCTAGTAAGTTCCTGATATACAATTCTTCCTGCACCCATGTTGAGATGCCCTACCTCTGAGTTACCCATCTGACCATCTGGAAGACCTACTGCCATACCACTTGCATTACCTTTAACAAATGGATATTCCTTCATCAACTTATCCATAACAGGTGTCTTAGCTTCTGCTACAGCATTATGTTCTGTTTTTTCATTCAGTCCGTAACCATCAAGAATCATTAATACGGTGGTTTTCTTGCTCATTTTTCATTCTCCTTTTCTATTAAAACAGTTTTTATCATAAAAACTTTTTTTACATTTTTTGTAATATACACTCTGCAAGCTTATATCACATACAGTATGAGTATAACTGTTTTTTGTGCAAACCGCAATAAGGTTATTAGGTATTTTGTATCATTTTTCCAAGAAACTAAATTTCATTATTTTTGTATTTTTCCCCCCATAAAAACAAAGCATCTATTACAAGCTGCAAGCTTTTCCCTTTTGCAGTCAAAGAATATTCTACCTTAGGCGGTACAACCGGATATACCGTTCTATTAAGCAATCCATCTTCTTCCATACTACGTAGATTTTCTGTTAAAACTTTTTTTGATACATGTTCTATTGATTTTGTCAATTCTCTAAAACAAATATATGGTTCTGAGAAGAATCCTGTCTTCACCCTTTTATATATAGACATAGAAGAAATTGAAACTTTTAGTTATGATGAAGGTCCAAAAAAGATTGCATTATCAAAATAATCACTACGCTACCACAGCTTCCTAGCATATAAAAATGAAAATGGAGTATTGTCACTCAAGACAATACTCCATTTTGTTGTATTTAAACTACTCACCATACAACCACCTTTATTCCAACGCTGCCGCCAAAGCATTCCTAAGCTTTCTTGTCAACGTAAAGGTTCCACTATCTTTTCTCTGAACCATCATCAGAAAAGTTATTTCTTCCTTTGGCATATTCGCAAAATATGCTCCAAGCCATCCATCCCAGCCATATTCTCCTATCGAACCATTCATAATCGTAAGAGAAGGCTTTACCAGTACTCTCATCAGATTACCATAAGAAAAACCATACAAATTCTCCCAGTCTTTCATCATTGCTTGCTGATGTGGCTGTAAATGACAGCTTGTTAAATACTCTACTGTTCTTGCTGCCAAAATTTCTTTTCCGGCAAACTTCCCCTTTTGCATAAGCATTTGGGTAAATCGAGCATAATCCTCTATTGTAGATACTAGTCCTGCACCACCAGACTCAAATACAATTTCTATATCCATGTGATTACAAATTCCCAAATGATTATCATGATATTCTACCAAGCCATTTGGTGTCCATTCATATACCGTGGCAAGTCTGTCTCTCTTATTCTCAGAAACAGAAAATCCCGTATCATGCATTCCTAACGGTTCGAAAAACTCTTTTTTCAAAAATTCCCCGAAGCTCATTCCACTGGCTACTTCCACTACAGCCCCCAGCACATCCGCGCTGGTTCCATATCTCCAACCTTCTCCCGGCTGAAAATCAAGCCTGCATACTCCAAGCTTCCCAGCAAACTCCCGTGTTGTCATTGGATTTGCAGAATATAGTCTTTTATCCAGTTCCTGAAACACTTTTCCAACGTCTCGACTGGCAATATCCATATCATCTCCGTATGGCAAACCAGAGGTCATATTCATGCAATCCTTAATCGTAATCGAACGCTTTGCTTTTATAGCACCAATATCTTCCCTACTATCTGCTGTAACAGAAATATTTGCAAATTCCGGAATATATTTTTCTATCGGATCCCATAAATCAATCATTCCACGTTCTACTAAAAGCATTACAGCTGCTGCCGTTACAGGTTTAGTCATAGAATAAAGTCTGACTATCGTATTTCTTTCCATCTTTTTCTTTTCTGCTATATTTGCATAACCTGCCTGTGCATAATATACTTCCCGGCCTTTATGTATAACACAAAGATTGCCACCTGCTATTTCCTGCTTTGCAACACTTTCCTCTAGAATATCGCTTAACCTGTTTAATTTTTCAATTCTCATCATCTTTTTCATCCTGTTATAGTAATATCTTTTTACGAATATAAGAAATGATATAACTTCTGAAACAATTCATCGACATCAATTGGTTTTGCAATATGTGCATTCATTCCCGAATCAAACGCCTTTTCTACATCTTGCGAAAAAGCATTCGCCGTCATCGCAAGAATAGGTACTGTCATAGCCTCTTCTCTTGGTAAACGTCGTATATTTCTTGCAGCGCTATATCCATCCATTCCCGGAAGCTGTATATCCATAAAAATAATGTCATAGAAATCATTTCCTTCATTTTGAATAATGTCTAACGCTTCTTCTGCGCTCCATGCGCAGATAAGCTCAGCATTTGTTCTCTCTAAAATTCCTTTTATGATTTCCATATTAATCTCATTGTCTTCTACTATCAGTATTCTTTTACCTGATGCATCAAACGAGATACTTCCGTCCTTTTCTTTATGAATGGCTTCCCTACTATTCTGGTCTACCTTCATTCTCAGATAGATTGTAAACTTAGTACCTACCCCCTGTTTACTCTGAACCTGAATCGTTGCTCCCATGGCATCTGCAATTCCTTTTGTAATACTCATACCAATGCCATTTCCTTCTATTTTCTCTACAGACTGACTTTCATCACGTTCAAACCGGTTAAATATCTTATTCACAAATTCCTGAGACATTCCAATTCCGGTATCTTCAATCTCGAACACCAAATTAGCAAAATCATCTATTTCATTATCAACCTGCTTCACAGTAACCGTAATATTTCCTTCTATAGGTGTGAACTTCACGCTATTACCAATAATATTCATTATCATCTGACGCAGTCGAACATGATCTCCTATCAAATTCCCATTTTTTATATCTACATGAAACTGTAAATCAATTTTCTTATTTCGTGCACTCTGCCATAATACAACCTCAATGTTCTCCATCAGTTCTTCCAAATTAAAAGGAATCTCCTTTAATTTTAATCCCTGCGTCTCTATTTCTGATAAGTCAAGCACATTGTTTAGGAGTTGAAATAACTGTGTCGACGAAGCACTGATAACCTGCAAGCATTCCTTTACCTTATCTGCATCATCAATATTATACTTTGCAATATCCGTCATTCCTACTATGGCATTCATCGGTGTCCTAATATCATGTGACATATTCGTAAGAAATTTGCTTTTTGCCTGATTTGCTTTTTGTGCATTCTGTTTTTCCTGCTCTGCTGTCAACCTTGCCAGCTCGATTACACGTGTCTGCCTCTTCTGTACAATCTTTTGGTACTTCAATACAAAGCCACAGGAACAGCCTACCACTAACATGGCAATCAAATTATCATTATAATAATATGTTCTCATCATCCTCTCAGGAGACATTGCAGGATTCAAATATGCCCACACCATCATTCCCGCATTCAATGCAATCGTGAGTGGCGCAAGTATTCGACAGTAAATCCCCTCTGTCATCAAAAAAACAAGCAAGATTCCAAAGGTTAGCCATATCGGCATGCCCGACTTAATACCACCACCTGATGCTATCAAGAATTGATATGGAAAAAACACAAAATTAATTGGAACTGTTACAATCGCAGACCACAAGCCTATCTTATGGGGATATACATTAACCAGCATTAACATAATCAACAAAAACAACATAATAAAAAACAATCCTAAAATACCGCTCTTTTCTTCACCATACATTAACGTTTCTGTACTGATTAGAATTACCAATGCCGACAAAGAAATAACTAAAATAGCATTCATTACCAATCTTTGTGTATCAAGTGTTCGATATTTCTCATTAATCCAATTCCCAAACCTTCGTATGATATTCAATGCTCTTACCTCCTTGGTTCTTCTTGTACTTCTTCCTCCGTAATCTCCATAATTTCCGTAAACGCATGCTCATGCATTTTTGATACCGCATCAGGATTTCTCTTCAACAATGCCCTTAATTTTATATATTCTTTATTTTTCATATTTAGTATATTACGTTTTTGACGTGCAATCATATTTCTTGCTTCTGCAATTGCCTGCAATACTGCTTCATCCTTAACCGCAAGACCTTTCATCCACTCTGCATACGTTTCCGTTGCATCGTTTAAATAATGAAGCCTTTCTTCCTTGCGAGCCCTTGCACGTTCTAAATTAGCAAGAAATACTGTCTTGGTAACACTTTTTCGATTCTTATGTATTCCATATTTGTCATATAACTCTTTACCGGATACAATAGCTGTATTTATCTTCTTTAAGCCAACCTCCGATTTCTCTTTTAGTTCTGTTCCATAAAACGCCTGAATTATTTCTATACGCTTCTGTATTCGTCGGAATTCTACATTATTTTCCTCAAGACTTAACAGCATTTCCTTCAAATTCAACGCTTCTCTTATCGACTCAAACATATCAATCGATATCACTACAGTCAGAACAAAAGCTAAAAATTCCAATAAATTGTGATTCATACCAAGCACAAATTCTTCTATTGGTGTATGTCCATATAACGTGAGAATAACCGAAAACGCCCCCCAGGCCAAAGAAGATACTAAACATATATGGCCATTTATGTTAAAAGGCTTTCCCGTATAATCCCAATATCGAACATGAAATAGCTTTTCCATTGTTGCTCCGGTGCAATATTCCAATATTGTTGCACTAATCATCCCAAAGAAGAACACTGGAATCGCCTGCGTTCGAAATCGCAACGTACATATTAGAATCATAATCGCTCCAGAACCATATATAGGTAAAAATGGTCCTCGCATAAACCCGCGATTTATCCATTTTGCTTGCATTACACTAACATAACAAGTCTCCCATACCCATCCAATAAAACAATAAATATAAAAAAACAATAACCATTGTGAAAAAGAATAAATCATAATCGCTCCTTGCTATGTGCTGTTATTTGTTATTTTCATGACATCCATATACGTAGCAAATCATCACATCACTTTTTCTCCATTTATTGCATGAATACACAGCAGTAGCATTCCATCTTTTACTTCTATCATACTCTCTTGTCCGATAAATTCATTACTTATACCAATCGGAAATTCCATTTTCATTTCCGCATCCTGAATCGAATATTTCAGTCCATGTTCACTCACACCCTTGGCATCTCCTCCAAAGGCAAACACTGACAGTATTCCTTCCATTGTCGCCGGATAACATACTTTGTCATTACACAATAGTTCGATTCTATCATTTATCCCATAAAGCACACCCTTGGCTCCATGTTTATGAAGATACAACAGACATTGTATATTTGCTATGGAGTGATCTATTCGTTCTCCGCCCAAAGCTCCATAAATATAAAACTCTTTACACCCCGCAGCAAGACCTTCTTTCATCGCCGCAAGCATATCCGTATCATCCTTTTCTCTAGGAAGTTTTTTTATTTCCATTTCAGAACCAACATACTCCTGTTTTATGGAATCCATATCTCCAATCAGCATATCCGGAATAATCTTGAGCTTTCTTAGGTACTCAAATCCTCCATCTGCTGCAATCAGGTAATCCGCTTTTTCATATTTCCATGCTTTTTCATGAAATTCACCTGCTCCAACAATAATACATCTTTTCATATTCTGCCTAACCTCTTTTTCGCAAACCTTTAAATATTCGTAATTACACACAATTAACACACAATTTCTGTACAATTACCAACACTTTAAGTCTAACACTCTATAGAAAAAATGTAAATCACGGTCCTCTGATTCTCTTCTTATAAATTATTCAGAGTGACCGTGACTTTATCAAGATGTTTTTAGAATTTTGTAAAAATAGCAGTTCCCTCCTGAAGAACACCTGCAATCTTTTCATTTACATTCATGCGATTACTAATCTTCTCCATGTCTACAACGAGCACCTGGGTACTCTCTGCCGCTCCATTAACGCCCTCTGCACCTTCATCAATAGCATTTGTAATGGTATTAATAGAAGTTGCAATTTCATCCATAGCCTTTTTCAGTGCATCCGTTTTTTCCGTGAATTCATCCATAACACCTTCAATATAGGTTGCGTTTTCTCTGTATTGAGCTCCGCTTTCTACAAAGTTTTCAAATTCCGGAAGAATGGATTCATTCAGATATCCTACCAAATTATTTGCGTTACCTGCAAGATTATGTACCGCCTCTGTTACAACTACATTAATTTCTTGAATTCTATTGGCTGTATCACGACTCGAATCTGCTAACTGACGTATCTCTTCCGCGACAACTGCAAAGCCTTTACCTGCCTCACCAGCTCTTGCTGCCTCGATGGAAGCGTTAAGAGCAAGAAGGTTTGTCTGACTGGAAATACTCAGGATTTCATTGGTAAGGCTATTAACCTGATCCACACTCTTACTATCTTCGATTGCTCGATTTAATACAGACAAAATTTCCTGTACCTTTGTACTTGTTTCCTGCATGGTTGACTTCGCATCATTCTCCATCTTATCTGCATTTTGTTTCATTCCCTTAGAATATTCATTCATACTACAAGACTTATCCGCAATTTCCTCTACGTCGCCACGAACAGAATCCACATTTCGATTAATTACTCCAGTAGAATTACCTACCTCCTGCATCGTAGCGGCAAGCTCCTCCGTCACTGCTGAAAGATCAGAAGCACTATCGTTAGAGGTGCGTACACTCGTTTGAACCTCATCAACAACCTCTCTCATCTCATTTGTTTTTTCAATAATCAGCTTTAAAATATTCTGCAACTTATCCATAAACGTATTAAAACCATTTCCAAGCTCTGCTACTTCTCGAATAGATGCAATACTTACACGTTTCGTCAAGTCACCTTCATTTCGATCAATATCAGAAATAATATTTCTAATTTGTTTGTTTGTTTGTGCAATCGGTTTGATTACAAAATACAATACTACAAACAGTGACACTCCCAATGACAACACACTTACCAAAATAGCAATTACACTTTCTAATACTGATTTATTATATACTTCTGCAAGTTGCGTTCTTGCATCTGTCGCTGCTGTATTAACGTTATTGCTAATCTGTTCTATCTGCTTCTGAATTTCATTACTATAGTCCGCAATTACACCATTTGCCAAAGCATACGCATCTGCTTTTTGATTATTCGCACTATAAGCCATCATTCTCATCATCTCATGCTTCATTCCGGCATAATTACTTCTAATCAATTCAAAAGCTGCCTTGTCCGCTTCTAACAAATAATTCTTTTCATACTCATCCAAATAGGTGTCTAAATGCTTCTGTCCTTCACGAATCGTATACACCATAGTTATCATCGTATCCAAATCCGTTGCTATAATATGAGCCAAACCCATATTATGTACTTCCTGTGTTTCTTTTTGAATCTCTGCAATCTTAGCAATACTATTCATATATCTATCTGCAATTTCGCTTGCATTGGCATTAACATTTTTGATATTTGATATCGCAAGAGAATTAGAAACGGTACATACAATTCCAAGTATCATAACCGGAAGCAAAATAACAGTAATAATACTGATACGTTTTTTTTCTCCCATCTTTATCCTCCTTACTGTACTGTAGACGCCGTAATTCCGGAAACGAATTCATCCATGAGTTGTTGCAACGGTTTTCCTTCCGGATTGCCTGCTACAATAGTATCTGCAAATGTAAGACAAGAATCCCAATAAAGAGCACCAATTCTTTGCAACTTACCATATTTTCCCTGTTCAATTACTGCCGCAATTGCAGGTACCTTCCTCACTGCATCCGATGCGGCCGCCTTTATATTGGAAGGTCCCTGACTATTTTGTTCAAAACGAATTGTCTGATTCTGCTCATTCGTAAGCCATTCAGCAAGCTTATGTGCCCATGCAACCTGATCCGAATATGCATTTACTCCCATAAGCTTATACCCTGTGAAGGAAGACATCTGCACCTGCTGACCTGCACATGTATAGGTCGGTAGCTTACAAGCACCATAATCCTCTCCCCAAACTTGTTTTATTTGTTCTACACTCCATACACCACTAATTCCCGCTATAACGGTGCCTGACTTTACTCCTTCCACAAACTTCTCTTCAGACTGTTCAACAAAGGAAGGATTGGAAGTAATCTTTAACAACGCTTCTGCAACATCCACTCCCTTAATAGTGCCTTCTGTCCTATTCCAATCGCAATAGTTCGTTACTCCATCTTCGTTTAGCCCAAGTTCCATACCGGTTCCTCCAAAAAAGGAATACAAATACCATCCTGAGCTAAAATCCATCGAAATTGCTTTTCCATTTTCTTCTGCTACCGCTAAGATTCCATCTAACGTTTGTACATCTGTTTCTGTTAAATAATTCTTATCATAGTACAAGAAATAGCCATTATCTGCGGTATATGGATACGCAAATAAGATATCCTTATAGGTTGCAGCCGTTACTGCCTCTTCTACATTTTCATTTCTGATTTTATCAGGATTTGGTACCAATGATAATGCTCCTGCTGCAATCATCGTAAGCAGCTGGTCATCCGGTATGGTAAAAATATCAACTTCATTATGTATATCAGCTAATAAGCCCTCTTTTGTGTGTACATATGACTGCGGTGCTAATTTAATATCAAACTCTGCCTGACCTGCATATTCCTGCTTAAACGTTTCAAACATTCCTTCTAGCATGTCGTAACTATTTTCCTCTGCCCAAACAGTCAGCTCCACCTTTCCGGATGGCAACTCTTGTCCCTGTGTTGTATCCACAACCTCTTCCTCTGCTGCATTTTCTTCTGTCAGCTGACTACTACCACATCCTGATAAAGCCATTGTCAAAACAGATCCCGACAGCAATAATGCAATTAATTTCTTTTTCACATCAATTCTTCCTTTCCTTATCGTCATACGACTATATTTTTTGTCTATTCCATTTCTTCTCATCTTTTTTCTGATTATTTATTAATTACATTCTACATTAACTGTTTATTTATTTCAAGAAAAATAACACAATACAACAATCTGTTTCCAAAAAACATGTAAACTCAGCCCTTGTGCGAAAGAATTTTCCTCTTACAACAAAACGGATGCCTTATGATTTGGCATCCGTTTTGTTGTGACTATCATTTTCTTTATAATCTTTTTTCTTATTCCCTCTATTTCGATAATGATAATAAGGTTTCTTTTCCTTTTTCTGTTTTCTTGCATTTCTCTCATTTACCGTGTCTCTTAGCAAGGCATAAAATGTTGAAACAAGCGGTATAAAGAACAGCATTCCCGCTACCCCAAAAAGACTTCCACCAATGCTTACAGCCATTAATACCCAGATAGATGGAAGGCCAACCTTATTTCCCACTACTTTAGGATAAACAAGATTTCCTTCAATCTGCTGAATAATTAAAAACATAATAACGAAAACAAGCGCCTGCATTGGATTATTTACCAATATAAGAAATGCTCCTACAAAACATCCAATAAAGGCCCCTACAATCGGAATCAACGCCGTAAATGCAATTAGTACCCCTACTAAAAGAGCATATGGCATTCCTAAAATGGTCATTGCTATAAAAAACATAATTCCTAGTATAACAGCCTCGGTACACTGTCCACTGATAAAATTAGAAAAGTTTCTATTTGCAAGTGAAAACACTTTTAAAATCAAACGTTCCATTCGTTCTGAACAAAATGCTGAAACAATTCGTTTTCCCTGATTACACAGAATCTCCTTCTGTCCTAGAATATAGATAGCAAAAATAAATCCAATAAACAGATTCATCGCTCCACCAATAATGCTACCGGCTACTGTTACTGTAGAAGAAACCACATTTGTCATACCGTTCTTCAGAAACTGGATCAGACTGTCCATCGCTAGCTTCCAGTCAATTTCTATATTCTCCAACTCTGCTACATAGCTTTCCAGTTGTGGATACTTTGTACTAACCTCTTCCAGCTTTATAACTGCCTCTTCTGCAAACACTGGTATCTGCGTTCCAAGCTCTACCAATGTTTTTCCAAGCTGTGGTGCTACCGTCACAACTACTACATTTAGAATAAATACCACAAATAAGATACTTAGTATAATAGCGATTGGCCGTTTCAGCTTATCTCCTGTCTTACCTGTCCACTTGTTAAATACTCGGTTCTCAATAAAACGCAATGGAATATTCAATATAAAAGCGATTACTCCACCATATAGAAACGGTTTCATAAAACCTACAAAAACGCCTATTGCACCAAATACTTCATCACTATAAATTAAAACAAGTACAATGAATGCAATATATAAAATCATCCTTCTGATTTGTTTCAATTTTTCTTTTTCAAATCCCATGCTCGTTCCCTCTATTCATATCATAATGCAAATTTTTGTTTCTTCTATTTTATTCACTCTTTATGTTCAACGCAAGAGAAATTTATATATTCCAAAAAAGAATTGTAGTTTTTACTTTTTTTGATAGAATGTCGCTTTATTAAGTGGTATAATATTAAAAAGTGCGACTCTTTTTAGTATTGTGAAATATTAGGAGAATATTTTATGAAAAAACTTTATACCATCACATATATCATTTCACTTTTATTTATATTCCTTTTTCTAATTTACATAGCCATTTTTGATGTACGCCACGATACAAGACCGTATATTTCTTCAAATGATATAACAATATGGACTGATTATCAGATTTATCAGGAGCACGGTGATATTCGTTTAGAAGGCGATATTTCTACTAATTTCGGCATCAATAATGTATTAACCTTTTACTCCATACATCAGGACATAATTGTTTATTGTGACAATCAGTTGATTTATGAATATCCCGTACTTAATAATAATCCATTTTCTGCCTCAGCCGGTTACAATTGGAATTTTGTTATTCTTCCTAAAGCTGACTGTCATCTTAGCATTTATATTTCATCGCCATATAATGGATATGCCGAAAATCTTCCTATTTTTTATAGCAGCAGTATCCCTGCTGGCATATCACAGATTTTCAAAATCCATTTACTTCCTTTCCTAATCTGCTTTTTTATGCTCTTGATAGGAATATTCATGATAGCCTATTGGCTTTATATTCGTTTCCAAATGCCAATTGATGAGAATCTCCTTTTCCTGGGTATCTTTACCATTATCTTATCCCTTTGGTCTGGAAACGAAAGCCCATTTACTACATTATTATTTAAAAGTAATTTAGCCTGCTCGTATTTATCATTTTTGACACTTATGTTACTCCCGTTTCAATTTTCATTATTTGTACGCTCTTATTACCAAGATACAAATAAGATATGGGATGTTTTCTGTACTATAAATATTGCACAAATAGTACTCTGTATAGTACTTCAAATATTGAAAATTGTAGATTTACGTAACACCTTATGGACCACCCACATAATACTTATCCTGCTAATCATTACTGTGTTCTCTTCATCCATAAGACTACTAAAACAGCGCATCAATTCTACGAAAGTCAAAATGAACTTAATATGTATTTTTCTATGTATTATCACGTTAGGTATTGACTTAGTAGCCTTTTATATAGGCGTACTAGATAGTAACAATTTCGGCCGCATCGGATTCCTCGTTTACATAAATCTCCTTGGAATATCCTCTATCAAGGAATCCGCTGAATTAATGAAACTCGGCAAAAAAGCAAATGCCTACCAGCATCTTGCTTATACCGATCAAATGACAAAAACATCAAATCGCACTGCTTTTCATCGCGATTTTGAAATTTTTTCTACTTCGCCAGACGACATTGCAATTATTGTTCTCGATCTTAATAATTTGAAGCAGATTAATGACTCCCTTGGACATGATTATGGCGATAATTATATTATTAACTCAGCTAAGATTATTTCCGATACCTTTTCTCATGTTGGAAAATGCTACCGTGTTGGCGGTGATGAATTTGTCATAATCATTGAAAACGCATCTCATTTTGATTTTTGCTATTACTTCAACATTATGGAATGGTGCATTAGTTCCTTTAACACTGAATCAAAAAATATTCCTATGCAAATTGCATACGGATATGCAATTTATGATACAAATACAGATTCCACCTTAAACGATACGTATCATAGAGCAGACAAAAATATGTATGAAAACAAAAAAGAAAAGAAAAAAATTCGTTCCTAAAAATCAGGAACGAATTTTTATTTGTTTTACTTTTTAATAGAAAGTTTTACAAATAAGTGCTATAATAAATAGAACATGTAATATTCAATACAATTAAACATATTGGGAGATTACTTTTATAATGAAAAAAATATATATTATAATATACACTATTCTATTCGTATGTTCTTTCGTGTTTTTAACTTACATAGGCATCTATGATTCTCAAAACAACACAAGAGCCTACGTTTCTTATAATGATATTACTTTATGGGATGATTACCAGCTCCAACAAAAAAATAATACAGCTATTTTAAAAGGCACTATTTCTTGCATCCCTAATATCAATAATATGCTTGCTTTCTACTCTATCCATCAGAACATAATGGTTTATTGTGATAACATACTAATATATGAATATCCTGTACACAACAACAATCCTTTTGCTACTACTCCAGGATATAATTGGAATTTTGTCACCCTTCCAAAAACTGACTGCCATCTAACCATACATATTTCATCACCTTATGATGGCTATATAGAAAAGCTTCCTATTTTCTATTACGGTAGTTATCCTGCTGTCATAGGACAGATTATAGGAAAAAATATGCTTTCCTTCCTTTTCTGCGCACTTATCTTTTGCATCGGAATCGGCATGGTAGGTTATTGGTGCTATATTCGTTTCCAAATGCCAATTAAGTTAAATCTTCTTTACCTTGGTTTTTTTGCCATGCTTTTATCTATCTGGTCCGGAAACGAAAGCCGTTTTGCTACACTTTTACTAAAAAGTAACTTAATATGCTCTTATATGGCATTCATATCCCTTATGCTATTACCTCTTCCGTTTGCTCTCTTTGTAAGAGCCTATTATGAAGATAAGAATAAAATATGGGACATTTTCTGCATTGTAAATGTAATTCAGGTTACACTAAGTTTATTTCTTCAGCTCTTTAAGGTAAGCGATTTACGTAATACTCTGTGGACAACCCATATAATGATTATCACATTAATCATTATTGTTTTATCCACATCTGCAAGATTGCTAAAGCAACAACAAAATTCCGCCAATGTTAAAGTGCATCTTATGTGCATTACCATCTGTACCATCACGTTAGGTATCGATTTATTGGCTTTTTATATCGGAGTATGGGATAGCAACAGTTTTGGCCGCATGGGATTCCTTCTTTACATAATCATCCTCGGAATCTCCTCTGTCAAAGAATCTGCGACATTGATGAAGCTTGGTCGAAAAGCTAATGCCTATCAGCGCCTTGCCTATACCGATCAAATGACAAAAATGTCTAACCGTACTGCTTTTCATCGAGACTTCGAAAAGTTTATTACTTCACCACATGACATTGGTATCATTATTCTTGACCTTAATAATTTGAAGCAAATTAATGACACGCTAGGTCATAATCTCGGTGATGATTACATCATCAAATCTGCTAAAATCATCTCCAACACCTTTGCTCATGTTGGAAAATGCTATCGCGTTGGCGGTGATGAATTTGTTGTAATTATTCAAAATGCTTCTTCTTTTAATTTTGAATATCGCTTCGATGTTATGGAATGCTCTATCAACTCTTTTAATACGAGCCAAAGAGAGCTTCATATACAAGTTGCATACGGCTATGCAATCTATGACCAAAGTTTAGATAGTAAGCTGAATGATACTTATCACAGAGCAGATAAAAATATGTATATAAATAAAAAAGAAAAGAAAAATATCCGCTCCTAATATTAGGAACGGATATTTTTTCTTTTTTTACAATTTACTAATTTAACCAAGAGCACTATACCAGCTTCCATTATTTCCATAATACGCATTGCTCGTTCCATATTTATTATACGAAGTCTGTGTTCCATACATACGATTCATAACAAGAATTGTAGATGCCGCATTGCTTTCTATATCCTCTGACTTATCTATCAGCTTATCCATTATTCCATTGCTCTTGCAAAATATATCTTTCAAACTATTTAAGTCTATACTTTCTAACGTTTTTGCCGTAGCAGAAAGCGTTCCATCTTTATTTAAAGATACACCGACTTTTTTTAATTCATCCTCATTGCTACGCATAAGCTGCTTCAAGTTACTTAGAAACGTTATATTAACGCTTCCTCCAAGTTCTTCAAGATTATGATAAATAACATTATACTGATCTACCAGATCCTTTACTCCGGAAATAATTTCTTTCTTCTGTGCTTCTGTCTTGGCCACTGTTTCTGTTGTTGTAGCAGTACCCTCGGTCTTCGTTGCTGTCTCTGTTGTTGCATCAGTACCCTCAGTCTTCGTTGCTGTTTCTGTACCCAGCTTCAACAACGCTTTTGCCGTTTTCTGCATATCATCTGCTGCCTTCTGAACCTCTTCATATAACGCGATTTGTTTTGTTTGTTTCGTATCACTTGTATGATTCGTTCTTGATGATCGATTCGAGCTCGATGCAGTATTCCTCGCAGCCCTATTACTTAACACCTTACCACTTCTACTTCTTCTCGCACTTCGAATCATCCTTGCCCTCGCAAGAGAAGCTCTCGTTCCCCTTATTACCATATTCTTCTCTCTCCTTTTTTTCTTTCTCGCAATCCATTTCATCACTCAGTACTACGGTACGTTCACATATTATATCGGCTTGTATTATGTAAAGTTAACCTTTTTACACTTCTATTCTTTATATTTTTCCCAAAATTTGCGTAACGGCTTCGCTAATTCTCTCAAATCAATTGGCTCCTCTATCTGAGCATCCATGCCTCCAGCAATTGGAGTTGCAATATTCTCATCATAGGTATCCATAATCAAAGCAATAATCGGAATCAAATATGCATCGTTTCGATCTAACTGACGAATTCCATTGGTAATCTCAAATCCGTTCATTCCTGACATCCTCACATTAATGAGTATCACATCATAATAATACGGAGTGCTCTTTTTAAACAGCTCTATAATCTCCCGTCCTCTTTCAACTACCTCAACTACCATTCCCGCACGCTCAAGCCGTCTACGTGTTTCTGCCTCATTCTTAGGATTTTCTTCACAAAGAATTGCTCTTTTCCCTTTAAAAATTTCCAAATCCTCTTGCAATTCTGATTTCCCTTTATGATTGTTTTTACAAATCGGAAAGGTTAGCTGTACCGTAACCCTCGTTCCCTTATCCTCTTCAGACTCTATCTGTATCTCACCATGCATCAATTTTACAAGCTGACGAACAATGTACAGTCCAAGACCTGTTCCATCCACTAAATCTGACAATTTATTTTTTTCTCGCACAAACGGTTCAAATACGCATTCTAAAAACTGCTTCCTCATTCCCACGCCTTGATCTTCTACAACAAAGCAAGTCGTAACCTCTCTCTTAGTAAGTGTTTTCGTATATGCCTTAAACACAATCTTACTTCCTTCGTCTGAATACTGTGCAGCATTATCAAGAAGCTGCCAAAAAAGCCGTACTAACATCCCTTTATCTGTTTTTATGGTTACATCCGATGTTCTACTTAAATCAATCTCGTAAGTCAGATTTTTATCTTCGCACATTGGCTGTAACAAATATTCAATCTGTTTACAAAATTCATCTTTTCGAAAAGGCTGCATTTTAGGCTTAATTATCCCCTTTTCCATCTTCGTATATTCTAGTAAATCATTAATCTGGCTTCCCATATGGCTAATGATACGCTGTGCACTTTTTAAGTTTCTCTCCATATCGATTAATTCTTCTGCCTCTGCCATCGGAAAGCTCACAAGACCTTTCATGGTCTGTACAATGGTACGATCCTTATCCATCATTTCCCGAAACCGTTCTTCCTCATTCTCCAATACTATAATCATATTCCTTTGGTCCTTCCTCTGTTTCTATCTATAACTTTCCAAAGATTTTCATGCATATACCTTACCCTACGTATTTAAGTTAACCTTTGGTCTTTATCTTTCTATTTTTTATATTAGCACTTTCGCATATTTTTTCCATATTAAAATAGAAAACTCGTGATTTTCATGCAAAATTTGCTTCGCAAATAGATTTTTGCTTAACTAAACTACACTTTCTTACGCACTTAGCAGTAAATACTAAGTGCTATGTATACAGTAACCAAAAATCACATTCTTACTATCTATAGCTTAAATTCCATATACATTTTCCCACCGATATGCTATAATCCTTTATTGAAATTATGGTAACTATTCAGAACCAATCTCGAAAATACTTCGTATTTCCTCGATGTGGCGTATCCACCAAATAGACAGCCACCGAAATATACTCTTGAATGCAAGCATTCATCGCATATTCCTGCGTCTATCTGCTTGGCTCTGAACAGTTACAAATTATGTAGATATGTAAAGGAGTATGCTTCATGAATATCATCATTGCCGGCTGTGGAAAGGTTGGTTATGTACTTGCACAGCAATTAAATGACGAAAATCACAATATTACTATAATAGACACTTCTGCGGAACGTTTGCAGCCCGCCTTGTCTGCCATGGATATTCAGGGGATTGTTGGCAATGCCACTAGTTTTCTTACTATGCAAGAAGCTGGAATTGAATCTGCGAATTTGTTTATTGCAGTCACAAGCGATGACGAAATCAATTTACTCAGTTGCCTGATTGCCAAGAAATCCGGTAACTGTCAAACAATTGCTCGTGTGCGCAATCCGGAATACTTCAAAGAAATCTCTTACCTAAAACAATGTATGGGTATCGAAATGGTAATGAATCCTGAATTTGCTGCCGCTAAAGAAATTGCCCATTTAATCCAGGTTCCAGACGCTATGGAAATTGATACCTTTGCAAAAGGTCGCGTCGATTTATTGAAGGTTGCCATCTCTGAAAATTCTCCCTTACACAACATGAAGGTTATTGAATTTTCTCGAAGATTCGGCAAAAACATTCTTATTTGTATTTTGGAACATAATCACATGATTACGATTCCTAATGGTGAAACCATACTTCAGGCAGGTGATATTATTTCTGTCATTCTTCCTAAAGAAAAAATTAATGCCTTTCATCAGGCAACAAAGCTCTCCACCATACACGATATTAAGGATGTTATTATCGCCGGTGGCGGAACCATTTCTTACTATTTAGCAAAGCTATTGTTAGAATCCGGTATACATGTGAAAATCATAGAGAAAAATCGCGAACGTTGCGACTTTCTAAGTATTAGTCTGCCAAAAGCCACTATTATTCATGCTGATGCGACTGACCATGATATTATGATGGAAGAAGGTCTTTCAAACACAAATGCCTTTGTTGCCTTAACAAATATTGATGAAGAAAATGTCTTTCTTTCTCTTTATGCCAATAAGGTTTCTTCAAAATGCAAAAAAATTACAAAAATGAATCGTTTGACTTTAAATGAAATTATTGATGATTTGCCTGTAGGAAGTATTATCTCTCCAAAAAATATTACTGCTGAGTACATTCTTCAATACGCGCGAAGTCACGACAATTCTCTTGGCAGTAACGTAAAAGCACTTTATCGTCTCATGGATAATCGTGTTGAAGCATTAGAATTTCACGTTGAAACCAAAAGCACTGTCACAGATATTCCATTAATGGAATTACAACTTAAAAATGAACTCCTTATTTGCTGTATCGTTCGTAGCAATCAGATTATCACCCCCTCCGGTCGTGATACTATTCAGATCGGCGATACCGTTGTTGTTGTAACAACCCACAAGGGACTTCGAGATATTTCAGATATTCTGAAAAATCCCGTTAGATAAATTTTAAAGAGGTGCATTATGAATTATCGTATGATTGGTTCTATCCTAGGACACGTTATCACTCTTCAAAGCGTATTGTTATTACTTCCCTGCCTGGTGGGATTTCTGTATGGAGAAAACAAAAATGCTTTGGTTTATCTAATTGTTGCTGTATTTTGTCTTCTGCTTGGACTCGGTTTTCGCATATTCAAGCCACATAGCCGTACCTTTTATGCAAGAGAAGGTTTCGTTTCCGTGTCTTTAAGCTGGATTATTATGAGTCTTATTGGAGCACTCCCATTCTATCTTAGTGGTGAAATTCCAAGTTATCCTGACGCTTTATTTGAAATCATTTCCGGATTAACAACTACAGGCTCTAGCATTTTAACAAATGTTGAAGCACTATCACATTGCAATTTATTTTGGCGTAGTTTTAGTCATTGGATAGGAGGCATGGGTGTATTGGTATTTATCCTTGCCATTTTACCAATGGCTGGTGGGTCCACTATGAATCTGATGAAGGCAGAAAGCCCTGGACCTTCTGTCGGAAAACTTGTGCCCAAAATGCAACAGACTGCGTTTTTACTATATGCTATTTACTTTGCTTTAACCATAATTGAGCTTATACTACTGTTGCTTGGTGGCATGCCGCTATTTGATTCTCTCTGCCATGCTTTCGGAACAACAGGTACTGGTGGGTTTGGTATCAAAAATGATGGTCTTGCAGGTTATTCTATCTATCTGCAAAATGTCATTACCCTATTTATGTTCTTATCCGGTATAAACTTTACCTTTTACTACTATCTGCTTATTCGTAAAGCTAAGAACGCATTCCACTTAGAAGAAGTCCGCTGGTATTTTTATATTTATGTTACAGCAGTATTACTCATCACCCTTAACCTTAGCATAGATGGTGCCCCGTTTTTCCATAGTATGCAGCAGGCTGCTTTTCAAGTAGCTTCCATTATGACTACTACCGGTTATGCCACTACTGACTTTAATCTATGGCCACAATTTTCCCGTACCATTATGCTCATGCTCATGTTTATCGGTGCCTGTGCAGGTTCCACCTGTGGAAGTATTAAAGTATCGCGTATTACCCTATATCTAAAGCAGGTACGAAAAGAGCTAAAGCAACAGATTCACCCAAGGCAAATCTGTATAACCAAAATGGATAATAAAGAGGTGGACCATACTACAATACGCTCCTGCAATGTATTTCTAATGGCCTACGTACTTGTTTTTGTTGAATCACTTTTATTACTAAGTTTAAATGGTTTTGGCTTTACTACAAACTTCACAGCTATTGCTGCAACACTGAATAATATTGGTCCAGGACTTGATATGGTAGGACCTGCTGGAAATTTTTCTGAATTTTCCGTTTTCTCTAAGTTCATTTTAATGTTCGATATGCTTGCTGGAAGACTTGAAATCATTCCTATGCTTATTATCTTCCACCCAGCTACCTGGAGAAAACAATAAGATTTCATAAGAAATTCTTGTTTAACACTTACTACTTTCGAGCAATTTCTTATTATAACAAAAACGCACCACAAATCGGTGCGTTTTTCTATCTATTCATTACTCAATATTATTTCACTTACATCTTTCGGCGTTTCTGCAAACATATCCGCTCCACATTCTTTCAAAAATCCCATGTCACGAAATCCCCATAAAACGGAAATACATGGAATCCCTGCATTTTTTGCTGTTGCCAAATCAACTTCTGAATCTCCAATATAAATTGCAGTTTCTTTCTTCATTCCAAGCTCTTGCAGAGCAGCAAAGACAGTGTCTGGGGCCGGTTTTCGCTGTACCCCTTCCTTTTCTCCAATTGCTACCTGAATATAATCTGCAAAATACTTGCTGTTTAATTCCTTCACCGCAGAATCAATCTTATTCGACACAATTCCCATCACATAACCTTGCTGTTTTAGTTCTTCCAACAACGCTAGAACTCCTGCATACGGGCCTGTCTTATCATTGCAATGTTCACCATAATACTCTTTGAATAGAGCAAATATCTCTTCAAAGCTTGGATTCTTTTCACCATTTGGTACTGCCTGAAGCATTAAATTTCGCACACCATTTCCCACAAAGCTACGAATTTCTTCTATCGTACGCAACGGTATGTTGTACGCTCCTAACGCATGATTTACTGCATCCGTTAAGTCTTCCAGGGTATCTAATAATGTTCCATCCAAATCAAAAATTACTGTTTCATAACGTCTCATTTTTGTCCTAAACCTTTCTGCTGTCTTATCCAAATACTATATAATCATTCCTATACAATATCATGTCAAATGTTCTTTGTAAAATTCTAAAATGGTATTCATATATGGAATAAAAGTAGAATTATCCGCAAAAAGAATGCTATGTTTTGCATCTTCTACCACGATTAACTGTACATTGGATGCCTTTGTTGCAAATTCATTCTGACCATTTGGACCTACTGTTGTATCCAATTTTGCCTGGAAAAGTAAAGTATCTGTCGTATACTTCTCGGCATTTTCACGAATGGCCTTTGCCGCCTCTACTGCAGCACTGAGCCATTTATAGTTTCCACCACTCATTCGGTACATCTCATCAGAAGCAGCTAAATGTGACACGTAATCATATCTTGCCTCACTTGTATAAGAACTATTTGCAAAATCATAGCTCTCTACATAATCACTTGTTCCTGCTGTATACTCATCTTCTCTTCCTAAAAGAAATGCTCCATTTGCTACCAATGTTGCCACATTATTGGGTACTCCGCCAAACTCAATCTCCATCATCGGTGCAGTCAAAACCACTGCGTCAAAAAGAGTATTATCCTCTTCTACAAGAAGTGCTGTAATACCACCTCCCATAGAATGCGCATATGCAAATAGTTTTTCTCCCGGTTGTAACGTTGGTTTCACAATATCATTCAAAAATATTTTCATATCATCCTTGTACTCATCAAAAGATTCAATGGATACCTTCGACATATTCTCAACCGCACGATATGAATGACCATGCCCTCTATGTTCCAATGCACTTACCGAATAACCACTTTTCAGAAAATAATACATGACCTCTCTGAATTTATAGGTTGCATCCGTAAATCCATGAACCACTACAACATGCCCCTTATCTTCTCCCGAAAGGTATTGTTCATAATATATCTCTTCGCCATCATATCCCTTGAAATAACCATTAGTTCTTAATTCATTAAGATATGGTTCCACAACATTTATCATATCTTCTTCCAAATTATCCTCTGAAAGATAAAATTCACTATTTTCTATTTTACTTTTATCTAATACTATTGCATTTTCTGGCACAGGTATCTTCTTCTCTGGCCATAAAAGGTAGCCTCCTACTGCAACAATTACTGTTCCAAGTCCCAATAATACTCTTACTGTATTTTTTTTCACAAAATCCACCTCTATCATTTATTATAGTTTCATTAATTAGCTAATTTCTTTGTCGCCACAAAAGCGAAATTCTCTGTGAACTATACTGTAGATACTATTATTGTACCAATTTTATACCAAATAGTAAAATCATTTTTCTAATATAATCCCTAGAGCATTGACTAGCATCGGAATCGCAAATCCCGCAAGCACAACATATACTATATTCGCCCAGCTTATTCTATGAATTGTAATAAGTGAAAACAGCAGTTGTATTATCAAACACGCAAAAAAAACTTTTCCTACATAGCGTACCAGCAATCGTATTCTCCACTTTTTAAAGCTTTCAAGCTCTACCGGAAGATATTTCAATTTTTTCCAAACCATTGTCTTTTGTTTTCCTTCTTTTAATATCCGGTACGGCAACATATAATACAAAGGTGCATACATTCCAAATGTTCCTATCAAAAGCAAAAGTCCGAAACGATTCTCTTCTGTATACAATATTTGGAAAGGAAAAATCATAAGCACAATCTGTATAAACACAAAAACCCCTGCAACAACCTCACTTGACTGCTTATCCCATTTTTTAATTCTGTAATATTCCTCAAAAAACTGTTCTATCTTCTGTTCCTGTTCACGCTCTATCTGCATATTCTTTCTCTCCTGTCTCATGAAACTGAACCAATCTCCCCTGCTCTAAGATTCCTATGTAATCCATTTTTCTGCCTATTTCTTCCTGGATATGACTTGTCATAAGAACGGATGCATCTTCTGTTTCAATCAATCCCTGTAATATCTTAAAGAAATCAATACGAAACACCGGGTCCATTCCTGCCGTAACTTCATCCAAAAGATACAATGCAGGGTGGTGAGCAGCTGCAAATGCCACTTGAAATTTCATTCGCTCTCCTCGTGAGAGTTTCCCAACGGTTTTTCCCGAAGTCAGTCCTACTTTCTTAAGCATTTCTTGAAAAAATTTACCATCCCAATGATCATAAAGATGTCCTAACAATGCTTCATTTTGGCCAATTGTCATGTCTTCCAAAAAATAATTCTCTTCTGAAACAAAACCAATCTTATTTCTCATATCGACATGGTTTTCACGAATATTCTCTCCTTGAATACGGATTGCACCCATATATCTCTGCTCGGGATTCATTATATAATCAATTAATGTCGTTTTCCCTGCCCCATTCTCACCTGCAAGCCCCATAATATATCCGGCTTCCAGAGAGAAACTGACATCCTGCAAACGAAAATCCTTTTCTTTCTTCTTATCTCCTGTTACATGTTCAAATTCTAATAGCATCTTAATGCTTATTCTCCTTCCTTCTCTATATCTCACGTAACATTTTCTCAAATCAATTTTTTGTCACGTTTAAAAATATGCTTACTATCCTATACTATTATCATAGAGAGCCTCAACCATTTCCAAAATTTCTTCTTTGGAGAGCCCTGCACTTTTCGCTCCTCTTATCCATTCTGATAGTCTTTCCTCTAGTAACATTAATTGTTTCTCTCTTAAATAGTCTGTATTATACTCACA
>JAXJRB010000040.1:0-18897 GCA_036310845.1 Lachnospiraceae bacterium
ACATCATATATATCTACCGTTTGCATCACCATCTTCACGAGATGATAGCCATTATCCAAACGACCACATATATCAAGCCCTAGATTAATCTTTGCTCTTGCTTCACAGCGCATCTTATCCATCTTCACTACCTTACCTTTCCAATACCTACAAACTCTACAAGTGCTATAGTACCTTGCACAGTCATAAAGTTAGTATGAACGATACCTTTTCACACTAACTTGTATACAAAACAGTCACGATTGTTCTAAATTATATACAATCGTGACTGTTTCGTCAAGGTGTATGATGTTTTATCTAAGTGCTTGCAAACCGCTTAAATGCTGAAAAAATTGCTTTGAACCCTTATAATAAAAAGTCAAATCTTCTGGAACAGTCCAATAAAAATCAATGTACTAATCGCACCAGACACACTCACTAATAGAAAGCAAATCCCTATTTTCATAAACTTTGATTTTTGATGTGCCAGAAAACTTTCTGCCAACTCGTTACTAACATACCAACCTTTTTCAGATATATCTTTTGCCTTCTCTTGTTCGTTTCCTACCAAATAGTCTAGGCTCACTTGATAAATCTGACTTAACCGTATAATTTTTTCCATCTCTGGATAACCATTATCATTCTCCCACCGACTAACAGCCTGCCTAGATACACCTAACTGCTCTGCTAATTCCTCTTAAGAAAGACCAGCCTCTTTTCTTCCTTTTTGTATTCTTTGTCCTAATGTCATATATCACTCCACCTTTCTCATTCAATATATCATTTTTATCTTGTAACTACTATCAAAATACTATTGCAGCTTCGCAATTATAAGTTGCAATAACTGTAATTTTAACTTTTCCGGTTATTTCCGTTGCTTGTAACTATATTATAGTATATATGTGCACATATACTAATAGTAAAACCTCTCAATTATATGTGTACACATTCTTGATATTATGCTATGCTTTTTA
Source organism: Lachnospiraceae bacterium (assembly GCA_036310845.1). Taxonomy (GTDB): domain Bacteria; phylum Bacillota; class Clostridia; order Lachnospirales; family Lachnospiraceae; genus COE1. Next base: position 954 of record JAXJRB010000040.1, read on the forward strand.
TATAAAATAGATATTAACTCTTTTACATAAAAATCAGGAAGGAGTGTTATTATGCCATTACCACAGGAAAAAATATATACAACCGATGATATTTATGCTCTTCCGGATGGAGAAAGAGCCGAACTTATTGACGGAAACATCTACTATATGGCGCCACCAAGCAGAAAGCACCAAGATATTTCTGGTGAGCTCTTTGGAACAATTCGAGAATATATCAAATCAAACAACGGTTCATGTAAGCCTTATACTGCCCCTTTTGCTGTATTCTTAAATGAAGATGATAGAAACTATGTAGAACCCGATATCAGTGTTATTTGTGATCCTAACAAGCTGAATGATAAAGGCTGTATTGGAGCTCCTGACTGGATTGTGGAAATTGTTTCACCAAGTAGCAGACGTATGGACTACACTACTAAGCTTTTCAAATATCGTACTGCTGGAGTTCGTGAATATTGGATTGTAGATTCGGATAAGAACAGAGTAACTGTTTACACTTTTGACGGCGATGATATGAACGAATACTCTTTTGCTGATGATATTCCAGTAAATATTTATCCGGGGTTCACCATTAATCTTTCAAAACTGAATCTATAAGAGACCACAGAATGTGCAAAGCACATTCTCGCGCCGCTGAAGCGTCGCATAAGCGACAATTTTTTGAAAATGCTATAAACATTTCGTTTTGTCCTGTCGATATATACGTTACAAGATACTCTATCGTAATTATTCAGTACCTTCATAATTACGATGCAAAAATCCTTTTAAGATCGCTTTCAGCGATGGAATTTTTGCTTTCTGTATCATTTTCTTACGGTCTCAGCAGTAAATGCTTCGACCTACCTGAATAGTTACATTCTATCAATTTAAAAAGAGTTTGGGATACCAAGGAGGGTTACTTATGAGTGTAAATGGAATTTACAGCAATAACATTAGCGATATGTACACATCTAACACTACCGCTAAGGAAAAAACCGAAAACGTTGACAAGACAGACAAAACCGTTGATACAGAATCTGCTGAAAATACGCAGGAAGTCGTAAAGCAAGATGATACCGCAGCCGTTTATGACAAAACAAAGCTTAGCGAAGCTGACAGAAAAGCTATTGTTGCGCAACTCAAGGCTGATCAGGAAAAACGGCAGACTCAGCTTACTGACCTTGTTCAAAGCATGATTTCCAAGCAAACTTCTGTATTTGGTCAAGCAACCGATATTTGGAAATTCCTTGCTAAAGGTGATTTTGAGGTAGATGAAGAAACCAAGAAAAAAGCACAGGAAGACATTTCTGAAGATGGCTATTGGGGCGTAAACCAAACCTCAGACCGTATTGTTTCCTTTGCAACTGCACTTGCTGGCAATGATGCGGATGCTTTAGAGAAAATGAAAGAAGCTTTTATCAAGGGTTATAAGCAGGCCGAAAAGCAGTGGGGCGGAGAGCTCCCTGAAATTTCAAAAAAGACATACGATGCAGTTATGGAAAAATTTGACAAATTAATGAATAAGGACGAAGCTTCCACAGATAAAACACCCGTTGATGATACTTCCAAAGAAGAAACTATTACTACATCTGAAGACGGAACCGTTATTACAAAATAAATTCTTTAGTAACTCATAAAAACTGAGAGATTGAGAGGCTTATGCCTACTCAATCTCTCCTGCTTTTACAATGAGTAACCTGTCTCCCGGCTTAATCTCATCCGATGTAAGTTGATTCATTTCCTTTATCTTCTCTACACTCACATAATACTTCTTACCAATCTGCCACAGTGTATCACCCTTTTTCACAAAATAAATAGCAAATCCGGGTAATTTTTCTAGCTTTTGAATATCAAGCTCTCCTATTTCTATTTCCTGTAACATTTCCTCTTGATTCGCATCATATAAAGGCATATGTATCTGAATGACACCTCTCCATTCGATCTGATTACCATCTTTCAAGGATACATGTAATTGCTTTAACTGCGACTGCAAGGAATAACTCTGTTCCATAAAATCTTTTCCACACTTCTGTATACCAAGCACCTGTCTTGTCATTTGAAATGGTACACTATCCTCTAAAGTATGAAAGCCCCCTCCTTCTTCTGACAAATACAACGTTCTCACCTGAATGGTTCCCTTCCATACAATCTCATCCTCTCCAAAGCTACAATTTTCGATTTCCAATCTTGCATCGCTATGGCAAATTTGTAAAGGTCTTGGTTGAGCTTCCTCAAGTCTTGTATTATGTGTAAATTTCTCTTCTACATACATATCCTGATGTAACTTTCTCATGAGACTTTTTTGTGTAATCGTATCTACCTCACAAGAAACACCATACACATCCGCGATGACCTGTGCTTCTTCTTTACAAAGCAGTTTCATTTCCAATTCTAATGCAAGCTCTATTCCTATCATTCTAGCTTCTCCATCCGCATCGTCACGAATGATAATCTCCTCATGCCCTACATCATAGGAAACATCTGCAATCATACCTTCTCTACAGCTTTGACATTCCACATTACCACTAAAAGGAATTACTGCTTCAAACCAATTTATCTTTCCGCTTACATCCTCGGTATAAACCAGAAATACAGTCATTTCACCCGAAACAGCTAATTTTTCTTCTAGTGGTTTAAAATCAACCTGTGTAACCTCTATACTCTTCCAAAGCAAAGACCCTACTGCCGGAAGTGCACTTCCCACTCTGCTCTCCTCATGAATTCGTAGCAAATCTCTTTTGCAGGTAATGGTTTCTAAATATTCCTGTTGTTTTCTTCGATATTCCAGCTGTTCACCTTCTATACTTGAAATACCATTTTTTGATGTCTGCATGCGTACATCTGCAATTCCAGTACATACTTTGGTCTCGACCAGTTCCTCAACACGCGGCCTTAAAGAGATAACTGCCTGAACACTAAGTTTTCTGGAGTTAATCATATTTACTCGCATATCCTCCAGCATACTTTCGCATATTACCCGATCCTGACTCTCTACATGCTCCATATAGATTTCTTCCATAAATGGTAGTTCTCCCTCCATGCCTGCCATACCGGAATCTTTTCCCTCCGCTTCATAAAGTACCTGAAACAAAAGTTTTCCCTTTACCCATATTTTATTCATACCGGTTTTGATTTCATCTATTTTGATTCTGCCATGCGTAAATACCAGTCTTCCAACATCCGGTCTGGAATCTGATACATTAATATCCTCTTCCAGCGGAATCTGGAGCATAGCCTTTGCCTTTATCTTGTCGGTATAAATACTCTTTTTCATCAGCTCCATAAAAAAGACCTCCCGGAACAATTAGAATGTTTTATATTTCCTATTTCATTCTATTCCCGTAGAGGTCCCAATATACCATAATCATTTCATGACTATAATAATAGTTTATTCTATTTTACACAGCCAATAATATCGCTTAAGTTTTCAATTGCATAACGATCCATGTAATTTTCTATTCCATCTACTACTTCCTTTGTTGTATATGGATTCACAAAATTCATGGCTCCAACAGCAACTCCTGTTGCTCCTGCCATCATAAACTCAATTGCATCCTCAGCATTTGCAATTCCACCCATACCGATAATCGGTAAGTTTACAGCGTTTGCTACCTGATACACCATTCTCACAGCTACCGGTTTAATAGCTGGTCCGGAAAGTCCGCCTGTCTTGTTTGCCAACGCAAAGGCTCTTTTATGAATGTCAATCTTCATACCAGTAATGGTATTAATCAAAGATAACGCATCACTTCCACCAGCTTCTGCAGCTTTTGCCATTTCTGTAATATCCGTTACGTTTGGAGAAAGCTTCATAATAATAGGTTGCTTTGCCTTAGCTTTGATTTCCTTTGTTATCTCAAAAAGACTGTCTGGATTCTGTCCGAAAGCAATTCCACCATGCTTTACATTTGGGCATGAAACATTAATTTCCAACATATCAACCGGCTGGTCACCTAACTTTTCCACAACCTCTACATAATCAGAAGCTGTTCTTCCACATACATTTACTATAATCTTCGTATCAAACTGTTTCAAAAATGGAATATCTCTCTCGATAAATACATCTATACCCGGATTCTGCAAACCGATTGCATTTAGCATTCCACCATAAGTTTCCTGCACTCTAGGAGTTGGATTTCCTTCCCATGGTACATTAGCAACACCTTTAGTCACAACGGCTCCTAGACCATTCAAATCAACAAATTCCGAATATTCCATTCCAGAACCAAAGGTTCCGGATGCTGTCATAACAGGGTTTTTAAATTCTACACCCGCAATAGTAACTTTTGTATTTTTCATTAGATTTCCACCTCACTTGCCAAATATACAGGACCATCTGTACAGATTCTTGCATTATTTACATGTGAATGATGATCTTTTTCTTTTGTTTTTACTACACATCCAAGACACGCACCCACACCACACGCCATACGCTCTTCCAAAGAAATATATGCTGTAATATTGTGTTCCTCTGCATATTTCTTAATTGCACGAAGCATTGGCATTGGACCACAAGCAAGGATAACATCTGCTTCTAAACCATTTTCTTCAATGGCATTCATAACATTTCCTTTTGTTCCAGCACTGCCATCTTCTGTCGCAATATATACTTTGCCATACTTCTCTAAATCTTTCTTTAAGAAAAGCTCATCGTTGCGATATCCTACAATGATATTTGTTTCTGCACTCTTACCACACAACTGCTTCGCAGTCTCTAACATAGGAGGAATACCAATTCCACCTCCCATGAGAAATACACGCTTTCCTGCTACTTCTTCAACCGGAAAACCATTTCCCAATGTTCCTAAAATCTCTATTTTACTACCTGCACGATATGCTGCAAATTCGGTTGTTCCTTTACCAACTACACGATATACAATACGAAGTCTGTTATTTTCCTTATCTACTTCACAAATACTAATTGGTCGTGGAAGTAATGTTGACTTATCCTGTGTATAAACACTAATAAATTGTCCTGCTTTTGCCTGCATTGCAAGACCTGTCTCAATCCACATATCATAGATTCCCTCTGCCAGCTGCTCCTGTCTGAACACAACTGCAGTTTCTTTTCTCTTCTGATTCACGATATTCCTCCTATAATGAAAAAAGTACACATTTTTCTTATACATAATCTTAACATATAGAAAAAAACATGTACAGTTTCTTTCTTTTTATAAATGAATAAATATGTTGTTTCCTTTTTCTCCGTTCCTTTAACAGAAAAAATATCCATGTCTTGCTTATTGTTTTTTTCCAAAACAAAATGATATAATGTGCACAATTTACTACATCAAAAGCATAAATTTCACGCGTAATAATATCAATTGTTATTTATAGTATTTTAATCATGTAAAACACTTTTTACATACACTAAACGCTTATGTAAAACGCCTTTGATAGCGTAGAAAAGCTCCATATTATATTATACTATACAGATACAGGAGGACATCAAATGGAGATTGGTAAACAGATTAGAAAACACAGACAGGATTTAAAGCTATCCCAAGATGAGCTGGCAGAAAAAATCTTTGTAACACGCCAGACCATCTCAAATTGGGAAAATGACAAAAATTATCCCGACATAAAAAGTCTGTTATTATTAAGTTCTCTTTTTGATATTTCTCTTGATATTTTAGTTAAAGGAGATTTAGAAGAAATGAAAGAACAAATTAAAACAGAAGATATCAAACGCTTCAATAAGGATGGTAGCATCTTTACGCTACTACTGTTGTCTGAAATATTATTAGCAGTTCCACTTGCATCCTTTTGGGGATTATGGGGACTAGGTGTATGGGCAATTGTGTATATCATAACCATGTTTTATGCTATAAGACTTGAAAAATTCAAAAAAAATCATGACATACAGACTTTCAAAGAAATCATTGCTTTTTCAGAAGGAAAAACTTTGAATGAAATTCAGAAGAATCAAGAATCTGGCAAAAAACCTTATCAAAAGTTATTGATGGTCATCGGAGTATGTCTGTTTGCTTTAATAATTGGTATCGTTGAGCTTGTAATTATTTTATATTTAAAGTAAAAAAGTAGAAAAAGCACTCTATGCGAAAACAGTGATTCACATAGAGTGCTTTTCACAGCCTCTTTCTTTATGACTGGGTGTATACAATCTTACCATTCACGATAGTATACTTTACAACGCCCTTTAAGTTCATTCCGGTAAATGGTGAATTAGAAGACTTCGATTCATAATTTCCTACTGTCCACTCCTCATCAGGTGAAAAAATCACGATATCTGCTACTTTACCTTCTTCTATAGTTCCGGCATCCAATTTATACATTTTTGCAGGATTACAAGTCATTGGCGCTAGAAGCTCAGACATGGTAAGTTCTCCTGTTTGAACAAGATTGGTAATTCCAAGAGACAATGCTGTTTCCAATCCGATAATTCCACTTGGTGCTTCTGTTATAGGCTTTGCCTTTTCTTCTGCACTATGAGGCGCATGATCTGTTGCAATAATATCAATTGTCCCATCCTTTAATCCTTCAATAATAGCAAGTCTGTCTGTCTCTTCTCGCAATGGGGGATTCATCTTAGCCAATGTTCCATGCTTAATCACAGCTTCTTCATTAAGAGTAAAATGATGTGGCGTTGCTTCTGCATGAATATTTCCCTTATCAGAACGCTTCTTTGCTTGTCTTACAAGCTCAACCCCTTCCTTTGAGCTGATATGCTGTACATTCAAAATAGCACCCGTTCTTAATGCTACTTCTAAATCTCTTTCAATCAATGAAATCTCAGCTTCTCTTGGTGACCCACCAATTCCATAATGTTCAGATGCCTTTCCTCTATTAACACCATTATTGGTAATCAGAGAAGCATCCTCTTCATGTAAACTAACCGGAACACCAAGCTCTGCTGCTTTCTTCATTGCAGTCTCTAACAATTCTTCATCCATAATAGGAATGCCATCATCCGTAAATCCAACTGCACCTTTCGCCAAAAGCATATCCATATCAACCATTTCTTTTCCACTAAGTCCTTTGGTCACAGCTGCGCAGGTATGAACATGTAAATCCGTTTTTGCACCTTTTTCCAATACATAAGCTAAGGTTTCTTCATTATCTACCGTTGGCTTTGTATTCGCCATTAATACTACACTGGTAAAACCACCCTTCAACGCTGCTTTTGCTCCTGTCTCAATATCTTCCTTATAAGTTAAGCCCGGATCACGAAAATGGACATGCACATCCACAAGCCCTGGAGCAACAATACATCCTTTTGCATCTATTATCTTCACTTCTTTATTTCTGCAATTTTCTTCTTCATTTTTTGTTTCATCTAATGTTTTTTGTGTTATTTTTGAAATTTTTCCTTCATCAATCAGAATATTAACATTTTTATCATAATTTGTTGCAGGATTTATTAACCTGCCATTTTCTATCCACAGCATACCAATTCCTCTTCCATAACTATTCTGTATTTTCTAGTTACTTTCTTTCGCTTATTCCTACCGTCACTGTATTCCACATAGCAGTAACATCTTTTCTTTAGTATATCCTATCTGCTAGCGAAAATCCACATCCTTATCCATTAGTTCTGTCTTTATTACAATATATGGATAAGTAATACCTTGCACCGTCTCTTCATCTGGCGATGGTCCAAGCAATGTTGTATTTACTACTATGTTATTCTCTGTCTCATAAAGTTCATCAACCGAAATACTGTACCCGCCTGTTTGTTGTTCTCCATACCCAATTGCCAGATACAGATCCTCTCCTAAGGTATAGCTTATTTGAAACGGACTACTCTTTTTCTGTTCTATTACCTCCACCAACGCTTCTGGCTGTTCTTCCTCCTCTACAACGGTAAACTCCAAATCTCGAAGCTTTGCTTCTGCATTATTTTCGACAGCGCATCCACAAATACTTATTGTCACAAATAGAACAACTGCAATTTTCTTTATCCACTTTCTTAAACTCATCTTTCCTCCTACCTTCTCTGACTTTACTTTCTTTGTCTATATCTTATTATCAACAGCGCAAACTTATTCCGTTCCAGTTGCTTTTATAAAATATTTTCTATATAATTTATGTAAGTATTATTTTTAAAGGAGTATCTTATGATTCGATTCATTTTAACCCTCACTTTTCTGGTACTATTTCTAATCTTAACCATTCCTCTCAGAGGTATCGAGCACCTTATTGGTAAGTTCAATCCAGAATTACGAGATAAATCTTCTCTTGCTATTGTTAAGTGGGCATTTCGTTGTTGTATCTTTACCGCTGGTACTAGAGTAGATTATATTGGTTTGGAAAATGTTCCAAAGGATATTCCTGTTATGTATATTGGAAATCACAGAAGCTACTATGACATCATCCTGACTTATCCAAAAGTTCCAAGATTAACAGGATATATTTCTAAAAAGGAGATGGAAAGAATTCCAATGCTTAGTGCATGGATGAAATTACTTCATTGCCTTTTTCTTGACCGTAACAATATTAAAGAAGGTATGAAAACCATCTTATCAGCTATTGACAAGTTAAAAAATGGAATTTCTATTTGCATTTTTCCTGAAGGAACAAGAAACAAAGAGCCTGATACCTTTTTGGAATTTCATGATGGCAGCTTTAAAATAGCATCAAAGGCTGACGTTCCTATTGTCCCGATGACGATTAACAACAGCGCTGCTATCTTTGAAGATCATAGTCCACGCATTAAAAAAGCACATGTTATCATTGAGTATGGAAAACCTATCTATTTAAATGATCTTCCTGATGAATATAAAAAGAAACCAGGTGCTTACTTTCAAAAACTAATTAGTGATACCTATTTCAAAAATAAAGAACTTGTGTAATTTAATCACAAATCCATTTAAACTCCATCATTTGGGGAACATATTTTTCTAATCGGCAAATAAAGCAAAAACCAGAGTTATGTATGAAACATATTCTGGTTTTTCTATTCTTTTCTATTCTTTTTCAATAATACATACTATTTTATCAAATCAAGTAATTCCTCAAAATGCATTCCATGAGAAGCTTTCACTAATACAGAATCTCCAAGCTGTAATAATCCACCAAGCTGTTCCAATAATGTAGCTTTATCCACAAAATAATATATCTTACTTGTGGAATCAGTCACAGATAGCGCTCCTTCATACATGTTCTTTGACAAATTTCCAACACAGAGAATTACATCAATACCTTTTTCTGCCGCATAAGCTCCTACCTCATGATGCAATTCATTCTCATTATTACCAAGCTCAAACATATCACCTAATATAGCAACCGTTCTCGAGTTAGCCATCGTCAATAAGTCCACTGCGGCTTTCATGGAAACAGGATTCGCATTGTAACAGTCATCAATAATAGTAACTTTCTCTTTTCGAATGATATGACTTCTACCACCAACCGGTTCTACTGCTGCAATACCTTTCTGAATCTCCTCATCCGATAGGCCAAGTATCGTAGCAACTGCCGTTGCCGCTAATGCATTATATATCATATGTTCACCTGGAAGCGGAATCTCTACCGTAAACTTCCTGCCTTCTCTATGAATAACTGCCTTACTTCCACCTAATCCTTGATTTTCACAATCCGATGCATAAATAGCATGTGTTTTATTTCTTCCAAAGAAGAGTGGCGCGTTTCCATTTGCACTCTGAACAGTAATCAGTTTATCATCATCTCCATTCAGACAAACACTTCCATCTTTTTTCATAAAATCAAAGATTTCTGTTTTGGCTTTCAGAATACCATCCCTTGTTCCGAGATTCTCCAAATGACACTGGCCAATGTTGGTAATCACACAAATATCAGGTTGCGCAATTTCACTTAGGCGATGCATTTCTCCAAAGTCACTAATTCCCATCTCCAAAACAGCAACCTCTGTATCCTCTTGAATGCGAAGTACTGTAAGCGGAAGACCTACTTCATTATTAAAGTTCCCTTCTGTTTTAAGTACTTTATAATGAGTTTCCAATACGCTTGCAATAAACTCTTTGGTACTAGTTTTCCCTACACTTCCTGTAATTCCTACTACCTTTATTTCCAGATTCTCTCGGTAAAATCTCGCAACATCCTTCAATGCTTGGAAACTGCTTTTTACAAGAATATATGCCCCCTTTTGATTTTGCGGTGCCTTTTCACAGATAACACATAACGCACCCTTTTCATAAACCTGCTCAATAAAGCTGTGGCCATCCACACGTTCTCCAACTGTAGCCACAAAGAGAAAATCCTGCTCTACCTTTCTGGAATCTAGTACAACTCCTTTTACTTCCAGATGTTCCTTTCCCTCTGCACAAAACAGTACTCCATCTATTGCCTTGGCAATATTATGTAATGTCATGTTTTTCATATCTCAGATTATACCTTTCACATACTCGTGCAACGTTTTCAAAATAACTGCACCATTCACGAAAAAACTAATTATATTTGTTCATAGAAATCTCTATAATTTTCTCACAAAGCCCTTCAAAATCAATGCCAATCGCTGCTGCTTCCTGCGGCAACAGAGAAGTCGGTGTCATTCCTGGTAAAGTATTTGCCTCTAGACAATAGAATTTGTAATTATTATCCATACGAAAATCCATTCTTGCATAAGTACAAAGTCTTAATGCTTCATATACCTTCTCTGCACTTTCCTGCATTGCTAACGTAACATGCTCTGGTAATTCTGCCGGACATGTTTCGATGGCAGAACCTGCCTGATACTTGTTCTTATAATCATAAAATCCTACCTTTGGCGCAATTTCAATAATTGGCAGTGCTTTTCCATCAATTACTCCAATTGAAAATTCTCTACCTTCAATAAATTCTTCTATCAATACTCTATCTTCAAAAGAAAATGCCTCTTTTAAAGCATCTGTCAGTTCTTTTTCATCATTTGCTTTATAAACGCCTACACTCGATCCCCCACAATTAACCTTTACAATACAAGGATAATTTTTCCACTTAATCTGCTGTCCCTTTTCCAAAGTAATTCCCTCAGGTGTCGGAATACCATACTTTACAAAAAACTCCTTTGAAATGGCCTTATCCATAGCAAGTGCACTAGATAAATAATTGGTACCTGTGTACTTAATATCCAATAAATCAAACATTGCCTGAATCTTGCCGTCTTCGCCATTCTGACCATGAAGTGCAAGAAAGACAATATCTGCCTGAGAACAAATATCTATAACATGAGGTCCAATTGCGCATTCTGGATTATTCTTTCTCAGTGCCTTTACCTGACTAATATCTGGATTTTGGCTACTAATAGTACCTATCTTTTCACTCCAGTCTCGCTTAATCGAAAAAATATCGCTATAATTATCCTCTTCATAGCCAAGATAAACATCTAATAGCACTACTTCATGCCCTTTGTTTACAAGCGCTTTATATATCATAGAACCTGTCACCAACGATACATCACGTTCCGTACTGATTCCTCCTGCTAAAACTACAATTTTCATTTCACTCCACCATACCTTTCTTATTTTACATCATCTGCTGCCTCATTTAGCAAATCACTCAAACAGAATAGCAAAATACCATCCCATTCCATCGTTTTTCCTGCTGTAATATCTGAAGCAATCCATCCTCCTGCCTCGTTCAAATATCGTTCTCCTGTCTCATTTCTTCCTAACAGATAATGTAATGTATTCTCTAGAATCTCTGCATATTCATTACTTGGCGTAATATAATCCACAAAACAGATAAGCAAGACCTTCTGTAAATTCTTCTCTATCTCATTACTATAGATAAGATACGGATTTGTCTTTGTTGTACGACTTATCTCTTCCGTTTCATCAACAAGCTCCTGCATAATCTTAGTACACAAATCCCGATCCGTTCCTTTAATCGTATTTAAGTAAATGACCGAACCATAAAAAGCAAATTTATCTTCTGTAATCCGCTTTTTTCTTGTTTGCAAATAATTTTCTATGGATTTCTTATACTGAAAGCTTCCATCTCTCTTATAAAACTGTGCACATGCATAAAACTGCGCAGACGGATACTCATTTGCCATATGAGCATTTTTTTCCATCCAACGCCATGCACTTTTTGTAGCAGCGGTAAAATCCTTTGCAACGTCTGCATCGTATTTACCAAAAGCCTCTGAAGTCTGCGTCAAAACACCACAAAAAGCTGCTGTTGCCTCATAATCATCAAACATACTTCCATTTGTTTCATCCTGAAAGCTCATCAACCATTCTGCAAGCTCTAACAGCTTCGTAACCAAATTGTTATCTTTTTCGAAAAGGCCACCATGACACTGCAAAGCGAGCATCATCGAATGCATGCCAAAGCTTACATCACAGATGTCAGCAGCCGTAACATCCTCTGTAGCAGGTAAGTCCATGAGCATATTCTCAATCAATCCCTGAAAAATCGGTTCATTCACATTCTCTGATATCGTAAAACTATAAGACCTCCCTACCTGGTCCTGTTCTATGTAATAACTGCCCGTTTCTGTCACATCTGAAAAATCACCCATTCCGATATTCACATAACGAGAATCCCCCTGTGCCTCACTGCTCTGTATAATTCCAGTATAAACCACATTCCAGTCACCTTCCCGAACCACACGAAACTCACCTGATATATTATTTCCTATGAAAAACACATACTTCTCTCTATCTGGCTCATATCCATTGCGATCAACCATGGCTCTTACCGTACTCGTTGGAAGTTCATAGGTAATCTCTCCGCAAAAAATCGGTTGCTTCACCGTATATACTTCTTCTACCGTCTTTTCCTTTGCAGCTGACTCTTGAATTATATCCGATGGTATCTGACTATTTTGTTCACTCACACACCCAGTCAAAAAAAACACTAACGAAAGCAAAAGACATCCTACTCGTTTTTTCATATTTTTCCTCTTGTTATATAATAAGTGATTGCCCAGCGGCAATCACTCAAAGAATTTACTTCGTAAATTCTTTCCTAATCTCCACTACTTTTCTGCATTTTCTCTGTACATTGAAAAGTGATTGCCCAGCGGCAATCACTCAAACACTATGTGGCGTTGCCATCATTTCATTGTACACGCATTTTGTTTGCAAGTAAAGTCTTTGTGTTCTCGTTTCGATAGACGATTTTTCCATCAATTACAGTTAACAAAGTATTTGTAAAAACTTCCATGGGATTGCCATCAAAAATAGCAAAATCTGCATCCTTACCCACTTCGACACTTCCCATTCTATCTGCCACACCACAAATTCTTGCTGCATTTATCGTAATTGCACGAAGTCCTTCCTGCATAGAAAGTCCAGCTTTTACACTTAATCCTGCACAAAGCGGTAACGACTGAATAAGAGACACCGGATGATCCGTGGTAATCGCTACCAACACACCTGCCCTAGCAAGAACTCCTGCTGTTTTAAATGCCATATTCTGAACCTCAATTTTATTACGACTGGCAAGATCAGGTCCTACGATAGCGGGAAATCCTTCTGCCGCCAATTCCTCGGCAATCAAATGTCCCTCACTACAATGATCGAGTGTCATACACAGGTCAAATTCCTTTGCAATGCGAATCGCTGTAAAAATATCATCTACCCGATGCACATGTGCCTTTAACGGTATCTTTTTCTCCAACACAGGAACCCATGCCTCATAATGAAAATCCGGCTCTATCTGCCCTCTTTTTTTATAATATTGACATGCTTTTGTTAATTCCTGTCTTAAAAGCCCAGCAACCCCCATTCTAGTTACAGGTGAAATACCTATGTTATCATAATTCGTCTTAGGATTTTCTCCAAAGGCAACCTTCATCGCAGCCGGTGTCTTGACAATCAAATCATCGACTCGCCTACCACTGGTTTTCACAACAGCAAACTGACCTCCTACAACATTTGCGCTACCTGGCCCAATCATGGCTGCTGTGATTCCTGCTCTTACCGCATCATGAAAGGCAGCATCCATAGTATTGATTGCATCAATGGCACGAAGCATCGGTGTAATCGGATGTACCATTTCATTACAATCATCACCCTCTTTTCCTTTTTTTTCCTCTGTGATTCCCATGTGACAATGAGCTTCTATAAAACCAGGATAGATATGCTGACGATTTACATCAATTCTCTCACAGTCTGCTGAGTCAGGCAGCACAAGCTGCGAGGACACTTCCATAATCTTGCCATCTTTGACAAGAATACTCCCCGTAAAAGTGTCCTCTTTTGTATTGCTGTCTTGCCTCATAGGATGAATGATTGCATTTTCAAGCAATAACACTTATTTACTCTACCATTTCCAAAGGATTCACGGGTTCTCCATCCTTTGTCATCTTAAAATACACATTACTTCCTTCTACAGAATAGAAAATAGTCGGTTCTGCAACCTTTCCTACCACGTCTCCTGCTTTAACCTGTTGCCCTTCCTCTAATGTAATATCTGTTAACTGTCCATAAGTCAATTCATAACCATCTCCCAAATCAAAAAGAACGGTATTCCCAGTTTGCACATCATGGTAAATCTTTTTTACGGTTGCATCTGCCGCTGCTGTAATGGTATCACCTTCTTTTGCTGCAATTACAACAGAAGGATTATAACGATATTGTTGCATTGTAGAAAAATAGATTGCCTTGTCCATACTATAGTTCAACAACACTTCTCCTACAATTGGCCATTGAAGGGTATCTCCGTCCCGAAAAGACGGGGTCTGTACAATTTTCTTTGCCTCATCACCTGCTTCCGCTACTGGTGCTTGTGCGGCAATTTCCGATTCTTGGATTATTTCCTCGTCCTGCATAATAAGAGAATATCTGTCATTTTGAACTTCTCCTGAATTAACTTCCATATAATTTGGATCCACATCCATATCATTATTCTTACTTAACTCTGCATAATCATCTCTTGTAAATCTCTCATCTGCTACCAGATTCTCTTCTGTTTTTACCTTATTCTGTTGTTGCTCCAGCTGCGCAAAATCTATTCGATTTTCCTCTGTTTTCGAGTTGTTTTGTGCTGCCATATATACCCCAGTCAGGGTAAGAGCTGATAATACAAAGACGGATGCCGCAATAACGGACGCCTTTTCCTTATTTAAACCTGAACGTTTTTGATTGCGTTTATTCATTCTCATCACCTCACTAGTAGCATTGCCTTTCTTGTAAAATCTATTCACTTTTAAACTGTAAAATTTTTTGTAACTATTTAACCAGAATACACATTTACCAAGGATTTCGCAAAAAAGTAGCTTAAGTAAGCTTTTTTTGCTTTTTAGAAGAAAAAAGAGCAAAAGAATATCTCATTCTTTTACCCTTTCCTAGTTTATGATTTATTACTTGTAACTATTTATTTTTCTTAGTAATTACTTTTCCAAAGGTTTCCACCGTTTTTTCAAATAGAACATTGCATACAATGACTACCGTATTATCATAAAGTATTCCCATTGCAAGACAAACAAGAAACGTCACTACAACCGTTACTCCTATACCACCGATACAACCAAAACGCAATGCCGTAATATGAAGCTTACCTTGCACTACAACAAACAAAGCATACCAATGAATCAAAATAATGGCATAACTGTACTTGGAGCACAATCTGACAATGAGATTGCTCTTTCCCGCAAATTTATCCTGAAGCTTTAAGAATATCGCATAAATTCCACAGGATACCAGAATTAAGGTAAGTGCATTGTTATATACATAATTCATCTTGGTAGAATCTATAAACACAACTCCTATTGTAACCACTAGTGCTATCAAACCAACACCTATTATCTTATTATCATGCTTGCGACATTCCTTTTGTGTCATAATAAAACCAAGCAAAAACACGCCTTCCCAACCGGAAAGAAAACTCATTGCGCCAAAACTCATACCAAATATTGGCAAATACATCGTCAATGCATTTAATGTCAAAATCACTGTTGCCAACGAAACTAACATCTTTGTACTCAAATTTTGCACCATAACACGGAAAAATGGCGTTACAAAATACAAAGCAATAATGGTATAAATAAGCCATAAATGTGGTCCCACATCCGGCGCTCCAATCATAATGCGTTTAAATGCTGCTACTATATTTTTAGGAGGTAACAGACTTACTTCCTTTCCTAATACTAATAACAACATATAATAGGCAATCAACGGAATAATAACCTTAGATGCTCGTCTCAAATAGAATTCAGAAACCTTTTCTTCTTTTGTTGATGATAAAAGCAAATTACCGGATAGCATAACATAAATCAAATTACAACACAGACCAATGCTAAGTCCACATACTAAAGCCAATCTCTTCCAACTAACATCTGCCAAATCGACCATAGGCGAACAACAATGTGCAAGAATAACTAAAATTGCTGCAAGAATTCTAAGATAATCTAAGTGGATCTGTCTTGTAGCAGTTACTTCCGGTCCAAAAAGCATATCCTTTACATAAGCTTTGGCTGTCATTCCCTTTGCCTTTACACCATGCGCCCAAAAAATCAAACAAAAACCAATGATAATTGCCGGAAAATACATCATACAATTTTTAACCGTTCTATTCGATACAACTGGTGTAACCTTGGTTTCCTCGGTATATGCAAAAATTCCACTTACTGTAAAGTCACCATCTATATCAATACGAAGATTCGTATAATCACCTAATGGAATTGGCAAAACACAGCTTGCTTTTCCCTGGTCAATTTCTCCCTTTACCGAGTGCTTCTCCGCATAACTTTCCCCGGCTTTGACATAAAAAATCTGCACCGGTATTGGTGTATTCTGCGAAAATGGCTTTGCTAAGACAATCTCAATACCGCCAATCGAGTGCTGTCTTCCTGTTCCGGATAAATAAAATTGTGGGTCATCTGCAACTACCGTAAAAGTTGTTGTACCTTCCTCATACTGTCCTTGTACCACCTCATATCCAGAACATCCTACATAAGCTGTTTCTAATATATTATAAGCATCTCCTTGTGTTTCATAGGAATAAGCAAGATTTTTATAAAATGTAATACCAAATGCCATAACAATTACTAGCCCAAGAAGGATGTATTTTATGTTTTTTTTCATGTTGTAATGTTCCCCCGTCTTTTCGAATTCTTTTTACAGTCTTAAAAGCATATACCTCACTCCAAGGTTACTAACATTAACTGTAAATTTATTTCTTAACATACACAGTATATACAAAAATCCGCCAAATAGCAAAGGCTACTGACGGATTTTGTAACACTTTTATTGTAAGCTCATATGTTTCATTCAACAACATTATACTATACATTTTTCATAAAAATAATCAAACAGCTCCATTAATTTCAAACACTCCTGATATTGGTCAAAGCTTTCTTTTTCCAGATAGACATCCTTTACTGCATTAATCACATAATCCCAGTCTATCTTTTTATTACAAAAATCTTTATACTGTGTTATCTTCTGAAAAATCCCATGTACTGCCGCATTATGCACATATCCTTTTAGTTGTTGGAATGAATTTACAGCCTCACCTTCATACAGATTTTTATCATCTGCAAAACTACATAACGCAAACATTTCAAGCATTGTTGCATGCTTTGGATTTACCTTTTTTATGTAAACCAGTTTGCTTATTGTATTTTCTTGATAATGCATTCCTATTTCTATAATCGGGTTATCATCTATTGAATGTTTACTATACTGTGCGTATAGAACATAAGAAATATTTGATTTGCCATTGGCAATGTTGGTCATCCCAAGATATTCGCTTGTTTCCTCAAATGTATCATCTCCTGCTGTCACGAAGTATTTGGAAAGTCCACTCTGAATTTTTTGAAGAACAGAATGTATGCTCTTCTTATCTACAAGTGTTATAGACATTTTACTCTCCTATGCGCCATCCATAGCATTTTTTACTTCGTGTCCATACAATATATATATCGGTCACTATCAGAATTTTCATTATGAAAATGTGGCTAAATTCAAGTTTGCGTGTTAAAGTGAGCCATGCTGGACAGTGGCTAAATTGCTCGTCGGGAGCTTGCTCACGTAAGAGCAACTTTAGCCAATGGACAATACGGCGAACGCCGCGACAACGAGCAACGCAAGTTGCGAGT